>JAYZFQ010000010.1:0-60881 GCA_036336695.1 Myxococcota bacterium | reverse complement strand
CTCCTTCTTGGAGAAGCCCACCTGCTCGTAGATCTGTTCGACGATTTCAGCCTTCGTCATTCCACCGGTCCCCCTGCTCTTCCTTGCTGCTCTAGCGAAGCTCCCCGCCGAAGCGGTGGGAGAGCATACGCACCACCTTGTCGATCGCCGGGCCCACCTCCTCGTCGGTGAGCGTGCGGTCTTCGCGCTGGAACACGAGCCGGAATGCCAGGCTGACACGCCCCTCCGGCACGCCCGTCCCTTCGTAGCGATCAAAGAGATCGACCGAAACACAATTCTTTCCCGCGCTGCGCCGCAGCGCCTCGAGGATCTCGCCCGCCGCCGTATCGCGGTCGACGATGACGGCGAGATCGCGTCGGATCTGGGGAAAGCGCGATACGTCCGTGAAACTGGCGTCGGCCGGTTCCTGCCCGAGCAGCGTCTCGAGGTCGACCTCGATCGCTGCACAGGGAACCTCGATCTCGAAGCGCGCTCGCACCTCGGGGTGGAGCTCGCCGACCGCGCCGACCATCTCGCCTCCCGCCCAGATCGTTGCCGCCGCGCCGGGATGCAGATACCCAGGACACGCCTCCCGCCGGAGCGACGGCGGATAACCTAGCAGATTCAAAAGCCTTTCCGCGATGCCCCGGGCCGTGAAGAACAGCGGTGCCGGCGTGGGGTCCCAGAGCCCTGGGGCTGCGTCACGGGTCAGCACCGCGGCGGCCTGGAGCGGCTCGCCGGGAAGTTCCCCGGGGTCCCGGGGGCGGAAGACCCGGCTCACCTCGAACAGGGCCACCCGCTCGACCTGGTGGGCGAGGTTCTGGCGGACGAGGCGCAGCAGGGTCGGCAGGAGCAGCGGGCGGAGACGCGGCTCCTCTTCCTTGATGGGGTTGGCCAGGCTCAGGGTCTCCCGGCGTGGGTCTCCATCGGGGAGTCCGAGCGCGTCGAGTTCCGCTTGGGCGAGAAAGGGGAAGGAGACGGTTTCCACGAGGCCGCTTCCCGCGAGCGCATCTTTGGCCCGTTCTGCCAGGAGGTGGGCCGCCGCCGGCTCGACCGGGCGCAGCACCCCGGTCGGCTCGGTCGTGGGGATTTCGTCGTACCCATAGATGCGGGCGATCTCCTCGATCAGGTCTTCGCGCGCGTGGATGTCGTTGCGGTGGCTCGGAATCTGCGCGGCGAGGAGGCCGGCCTCGGACTCCAGCGCCGCGATATCGGCCCGGGCGAGAAGCTCGCGCATGCTGTCCGGCGTCAGGTCCGTCCCGAGCAGGCGGTTCGCTCGCTCACAGGGAAGCCGGACTTCCTCGGTCCGCTCCGGCGTCTCGCCCCGGGCTTCGACGACGCCGGGGGCGACCTGCCCGCCGCAGAGCTCGGCCATGAGTCGCGCGCAGCGGTCGGCCGCCCGCTGGATACCGGCGCGATCGACGCCCCGCTCGAAGCGGTAACTGGCTTCGGTATGGAGCCCGTGGCGCCGCGCAGAGAGGCGCACCGACGTGGGGTGGAAGTGGGCGCTTTCGATCAGGACGTCGACGGTGCCCTCCCCCACCTCGGTATCCGCACCGCCCATCACCCCGGCAAGCGCGATGGCGCGTTCCGCGTCGGCGATGACGAGATCCTCGGGGGCGAGTTCGCGGGTTTCGCCGTCCAGGGTGGTGAGGGTTTCGCCCGCCCGTGCCCGGCGCACCTGCACCTCGGCGCCCGCGAGGGTGGCGAGGTCGAAGGCGTGCAGGGGTTGGCCGTACTCGAGGAGCGCCAGGTTCGTTGCATCGACCACGTTGTTGATGGCGCGAATTCCCGAGGCCTCGAGGCGCTCCACCACCGCCGCGGGAGAAGGGCCAACGCGGACCCCGCGCACGATACGTGCCACGTAGTGGTGGCAGGCGCCGGGCGCATCGATGGAGACGCGCGCGCTTTCGCCCGCCCCGGCCCCGGACTCCGCGGGCGCGCATTCGGGTTCCCGGATTCCGTGGCCGAAGAAGGCGCGGACTTCGCGAGCGATTCCGAGAAGCGACGCGGTATCCCCCCGATTGGGGGTAATGCCGACTTCCAGAACGCGCGGTCCGCAGGCCATCACGTCGGGCAAGGGCGCTCCGATCGGTGCACTTTCATCGAGCACGAGAATGCCCTCGTGCTCGTCGCCGAGTCCGAGTTCTCGCGTGGAGCAGATCATGCCGTGGGAGACGACGCCGCGAAGCTTCGACTTCTTGAGGCGCGTCCCGTCGGGCAGGGTGACGCCGGGCGAGGCCACCGCCACCCGCTGGCCCTCGGCCACGTTCGGCGCCCCGCAGACGATTTCGACCGGCTCGCCGTCGCCCAGGTCTACGCGGCAGAGCGAGAGACGGTCGGCATTCGGGTGCGGCCCCTGGGCGACCACGTGGCCGACCCGGATTGCGGAGAGGTCCGGCCCGGTCTGTTCGACGGCCGTATCCTCGAAGCCCCCCATATCGAGCCGATGCACGAGGTCCGCTGTCGGCGGCAGATCGATCCACTCGCCCAGCCAGTCCAGGTCCAACCGCATCAGGAGCACTCCGCCGTAGGCTGCGACTCGAGGCGGCCCATCAGATCTGTTCCAGGATCCGCATGTCGCCTTCGAACAAAGGCCGCAGAGTCGGGAAGCCCCAGCGCAGGAGGGCCGTCCGATCGATGCCCATGCCGAAAGCGAAGCCCTGCCACGTGTCGGGGTCGATTTCACAGCGCGCCAGGACGCGGGGATGGATCATCCCGCAGCCGCCCCACTCGAGCCATTCGCCGCGCCACCGGACGTCCATTTCTGCCGAGGGCTCCGTGAAGGGGAAGTGGTTCGCACGAAACCGCAAGTCCGTGTCCGCGCCGAAGAGGTGGCGGGCGAACGCGAAGAGGACCCCCTTGAGGTCGCCGAAGGTGGCGCGTTCATCGACGAGAAACCCCTCGATCTGGTGAAACATCGGACTGTGCTTGGGAGAAGTGTCGTGACGGTAGACGCGGCCGGGCGCGATGAACCGGAACGGCGGCGTGCGCCCGGTCATGGCACGGATCTGCACGTTGGATGTCTGGGTTCGGAGCAGGTTGCCGCCCTGCAGGTAGAACGTGTCCTGCTCGTCTCGCGCCGGGTGTTCCGGCGGGATGTTGAGGGCCTCGAAGTTGTGCCAATCGGTTTCGACTTCCGGGCCGTCCTCCACGGAAAACCCCATCGAGGCGAAGAAGCTCACCATGTCCCGGGTGACGCGCGTAAGGGGGTGGAGGTGCCCACGGGGCGGCGCGTCCCCGGGCAGGGTGATGTCGAGCCGGGTGTCGGCCAGTTCGCGGGCGCGGACTCCCCCCTCGAGTTCCGCGCGCCGCCCGGCAACCAGGGCCTCGATCTGCTCCTTGGCGGCGTTGACGGCCTGGCCCCGCGCCTTGCGCTCGCCCGGATCCAGGGAGCCCAGGGAGCGGAGTTGGGCGGACACGACGCCCTTGCGTCCGAGGTAACGCGAACGGACTTCCGTGAGGGCCTGGGGCGTAGCGGCCGCGCCGATCTCGCCCCGGGCCTGCTCGAGGAGTGCCTCGAGGCCCGACGGCTCGCCGGTCAACTAGGCTGCCTGCGAGCGGACGATCTCGGCGAGGGCGCCGAAGGCCTTCGGGTCCGATACGGCCAACTCCGCGAGAACCTTCCGGTCCATCTCCACGCCGGCCTGCTTCAAACCGCTCATGAAGCGGCTGTAGGAGAGGTCGTGTTCCCGGGCGGCAGCATTGATGCGCGCGATCCAGAGAGCGCGGAACTGGCGCTTGCGCTGCCGGCGATCCCGGTAGGCGTATTTCCAGCCCTTCTCCACGGCCTCCCGGGCGGTCTTCAACAGGCGGCTGCGGGCGCCGGAGTAACCACTGGCGTTCTTCAGGATCCGGTTCTTGCGCCTTCTTGCGGCGACGCCGCGCTTTACCCGGGACATGGACTCTCTCCTCGTTCGATCGATTCAGCCGGCCGGCGAGCCAGCTAGTTCTGAAGCATCTGGTCGAGCCGTTTCGCGTCGACCGACGCCACGATTGCGCTCTTCCGCAGGCGCCGCTTCCGCGCCGGTGACTTCTTGGTCAGGATGTGCTGCTTGTTCGGCTTCGATCTCTTGATCTTCCCCGTGCCGGTGCGCTTGAACCGCTTGGCGGCGCCCCGGTGGGTTTTCATCTTCGGCATCGTGCTCTCCCGCAGCGGCTCAATCGGCCGCTGCCTCGGTTTCCTGGCTATCCGTGCGCTCGGCCGCCTGAGCCTCGGCCAGCTTCTTTGCTTCGGCCACGCCCTCGCGGTTGGGCACGAGGATCATGGAGAGAAAACGTCCTTCCATCCGCGGCGGGTTCTCCACCGTCGCCAGGGTGCCGAGCATCTCGACCACCCGGTCGAGCTGTTGGCGGCCCAGCTGGCGGTGCACCATTTCGCGTCCGCGGTACATCACTGTGACCTTCACCTTGTCGCCGTCCATCAAGAAGCGCCGCGCGTTCTTGAGCTTCGTCTCCAGGTCGTGGTCGTCCGTCCTGGGCCGGAGTTTCACCTCCTTGAGCGATGCGGCATGTCCCTTGCTCCGACCCGCCTTCTTCTTCTTCTGTTGCTCGTAGCGGTACCGGCCGTAATCCATGATCCGGCATACCGGGGGATCGGATCCCGGTGCGACCTCTACGAGATCGAAGCCCTCTTCCTGGGCGCGGGAGAGCGCATCTTCGGTTGCGAGCACGCCCAGTTGCTCGCCGTCGCTCCCGATCACGCGAATCATCGGTTCCCGGATTCGCTCGTTGAGACGGGTCGTGTCCTTCTTCGGGGACCTTCTGAAGTCCTTCAGGCGTGATTCCTCCTGCTCGAATCCGGTTGCTGGCGCGCCACGCTGTCTGCGTGGTCGGCCTGCCAGCCCGCAAGGTAGAACGCTCGGGTTGCCGCCGCGTCCCCCGCGTACACCGCTCCCGCCCCGCCAGCGGGCGAGAGAACAAAAACGGTGGTCATGATCGCGGGTGGTTCATGGGAATGCGTGTGTGCTTCTTCGCGGCTCGTTGGTAGGCACGGGCGGGATTGAACCGCCGACCTCCGCCGTGTCAAGGCGGCGCTCTAGCCACTGAGCTACGTGCCTGGGCGTCCTAAAGACGCGGAATCAATACCGTTCTGGCCCCGAGGTGTCAAATGGTGGCTGTCGGGCCGCGTCGCTCGATCCCGCGTGGTCCAGAAAGCGCGCGCGCAACTCCAAGCCACCGGGGCCTGCGCCGAGGGCCTCGAGGCTGAGTTCCGCCGGGGCCGCCGCCCGGAGCGCCCGGACCAGGGCCGTCGGGCTGTAGCGGCTTCGAACGGCGAGGACCGCGCGGCCCCGGACCAGGTCGACGGGCACGGTGCTCTCGGCACCAATCTCCCGGAGGAGCGTGCGGACGGCCTGGAGTTCGGCCCAGCCCGTGATGTCTACGAGCGTCACACGGGTCGTGAAGCTCCCGCCGTCCCCCGAGGGCAGCTGCATCAGCCCGGCACCGCTCAGTCGTTCGCGCACCCGATCGATGTTCGCGTGGACCTCGGCCAGCACCACGTATTCGGTCTCGATTTCCGGATCATTGCTGAACAACGCCGGGCGCTCGCCCCGGTCCTCGACGATCCGGAACCGGGTCGCGTAGACCAGGGGGTCACTGCCCAGGGCTTCGGCGACGACGCTGTCGTCCGCCGCGCTTCCGGCGGTATCGAGTTGCTCGATCGCAACGCGCCAGACCGCCCCCTGGAGCGCCCGCTGCAGGGCCACGTCGCGGGGCGAATTCCGGGACTTTCCCTTCGCATGCACGGGCGCCGCCCCCAGTGTCTCGACGCGCTGGACGTCGGCGGCGCGGGCCGGCGCCGCGACCCACGCCAGGAAGAGCCCTGCGAGCGCGACGCGCCTCAAAACGACAGCTCCGCGAGGTCGCGTCCGAAGAGGCCCGTCAGTTCCTGGACCAACGCGTCGCACGGCCGCACGCCGCGGCCGCGCAAGGCGATCACGGTAACGCTCTCATCGGGAATCACGAGGTGCAGCGAAACCGCGCAATCGCCGGGATGGCGCGAGAGTACGGACCGCAATGCGTCGAGGCGGTCTTGAGACACCTCGTCCGCCCGGAGATGGAGCAAAAGGGTCTGGGCGAGCCGCTCGGCGGCTCGCTCCAGTTCCAGGACATCCGCCACGAGGATCTTCGACGGCTCGCCCCCTTCGAGTTTTCCAGAGACCAGAAGTGGGGTGGGGCCCTCGCCCTCCCCCGCCGCGATCGCCTGCTTCAGCAGGGTTCCGTATTGCGCATAGGCCTCGGAAAACACGACCAGATCGAACGTCCCTTCCAGATCTTCGAGGGTGGCGAAGGCCATGAGGGAGCCGCGACGGGTGCGCGTCTCCCGGAGCGCCGTCAGGATTCCGCCCGCGCGAACATCCCGTCCGTCCTTGTCCGCGGCGGAACCCGCTCGTGTATCGACGAACCGGGACAGGCGGTCTTCAAAGGCCGAAAGGGGATGCCCGGTGACATAGAAGCCGAGCACTTCGCGCTCGTATTCGAGGCGTTGTCGGTCGGTCCACGGTGGCGCTTCGGGGAGTCCGGGGGTGACGGCGGAACCCTCGCTGAGGTTTCCGAACAGACTCTCCTGGCCGATCGCGCGATCTCGCTGGGCCGACGCGCCAGCCTCGAGCGCACCGTCGAGACCGGCCCAGACCTGGGAGCGGCTGTCGTGGAGCGCGTCGAATGCGCCGCACTTCACGAGGCTCTCCACTACCCGGCGGTTCACGCGACGCCCGTCCACCCGTTCCGCGAACTCGTGGAGGCTGGCAAAGGCCCCCTCCCCGCGCCGCGCGTCGATCACGGCCTCGATCGCCCCTTCCCCCACGTTCTTGACTCCCGCGAGGCCGAAGCGGATTCCCTCGGCGACGACCGTGAAGTCCCGGGCAGATTGGTTCACGCACGGCGCGAGCACGTCGATGTCGCTCTGGGCCGCGTGGGCGATGTACCGGGCGAGCTTGTCGTGGTTTCCCGACTCGGTGGTCATCAGGGCGGCCAGGTACTCCTTGGGATGGTTCGCCTTGAGGTATGCCGTCTGGAACGTGATGAGTGCGTACGCTGCCGAGTGGGACTTGGCGAAGCCGTAGCCCGCAAACTCGGCCATCAGGTCGAAGACAGCATGGGCCTTGCGCTCTTCGATCCCCCGGTCGACTGCCCCGGACACGAAGCGTTCCCGCTGCCGGTCCATCTCTTCCGGCTTCTTCTTGCCCATGGCCCGGCGCAGGAGATCGGCTTCTCCGAGGGAGTAGCCAGCAAGCCGGTTGGCGATCTGCAGGACCTGGTCCTGGTAGACGATGACACCGAGCGTCTCCGACGTGATCTCCTCGAGTTCCGGGAGGAGGAACTCGATGGGCGTGAGTCCATGCCGCCGGTTGATGAAGTCGTCGACCATCCCGGAACCGAGCGGGCCGGGACGGTACAGGGCGACGATCGGGATCAGTTCCTTGAACGATTGCGGCCGCAACTTCGTCACGAGTTCGGTCATGCCGCTCGACTCGACCTGGAACACCCCTTCGGTATTGCCGGCAGACAGCAGCGCGTAGGTCGCGGGATCCTCGAGGGACACGTCGTCGATGCCGAACTCGGGTATGCCGCTCTCGCGAATCCGCCGCTCGGCGTCCGCGATCGTCGTGAGGGTCCGGAGTCCGAGGAAATCGAACTTGATGAGCCCGACCTTCTCGACGCAGCGCATGTCGAACTGGGTCATCACATCGCCCGACTTGGCATCGCGGTAGAGGGGGACCGTCTCGATCAGGGGGCGTGTTCCGATCACCACGCCGGCGGCGTGAGTCGAGGCGTGGCGCGTCAGGCCTTCGAGCTTCCGCGCCGTCTCGATCAGTTGCCGGATCTGTCCGTCGGCGTCGACCCGCGAGCGCAACTCGGCGGATTGTTCCAGGGCTTCGCTCAACGTGATCCCGATGGTCTCGGGCACGAGCTTGGCGATCCGGTCCACGTCGCCATAGGGCATGCCCATGACCCGGCCCACGTCCCGGATGACGGCGCGTGCCTGGAGCTTTCCGAAGGTAATGATCTGGGCGACGCGCTTGCCCTCGATGCCCTCTCCGTCGTACTTGTCGGATACGTACCGGATGACGGAGTCGCGCCCCTTCATGCAGAAGTCGACGTCGATATCGGGCATCGTGACCCGTTCCGGGTTCAAGAAGCGCTCGAAGATGATGTCGTACTCGATCGGGTCGACACCGGTGATTCCCAGTGAGTAGGCCGCGAGACTGCCGGCGGCCGAGCCCCGGCCCGGTCCCACCGGTACGCCGAGTTCGCGCGCGTGCCCGATGAAGTCCGCCACGATCAGGAAGTAGCCCGCGAAGCCCATCCCGTTGATCACGCCGAGTTCGTGTTCGAGGCGCTTGACGTAGTCGCCGTGCCGGGGCGGAATCGGCTCATCGGGGGCAAGGCCAAGCCGCGTCCGGAGCCCGGCCCACGCGCCCTCTTCCAGGACCTGCTCCCGCGTCTTGCCCGCCGGCACCTGGAATTCCGGCAGGTGGTAGTTCGACGGATCCACGTCGAGTTCGAGGTTGCATCGTTCGGCGATCTCGAGGGAGTTCGTCACGGCGGAGGGATGGTCGTGAAAGATCTCGAGCATCTCATCGCCCGCGCGCACATAGAAACCGTGTCCATCGAACTTGAAGCGGCTCGGGTCGTCGAGGTTCGCCGCGGTTCCGATGCACAGCAGCGCATCGTGGTGCGCGTGGTCTTCCTGTTCGAGATAGTGGGCATCGTTGGTTGCGAGCAGGGGAAGCCGGAGATCGGAAGCCATCTTGAGCAATTCGGCATTGACCCGGTCCTGGTCCCCGATGCCGTGACGCTGGAGTTCGAGGTAGAAGCGATCCCCGAAGATCGACGAAAAGTCCTCCACGCGTTGCCAGGCCGTGTCGAGTTGCCCCGCGCTGATGGCCCGGCAGACCATGGAGGAGAGGCAACCGGAGGTGGCGATCAGCCCTGCACTGCGCTCCCGGAGCAGGTCGAGGTCGATCCGGGGCTTGTAGTAGAACCCCTCGAGGTAGGCTTTCGAGACGAGGTGAATCAGGTTCTGGTAACCGACGTCATCCATCGCCAGGAGGAGCAGGTGGTTGATTGCGTCGAACCCCCCGGCGTCCCTCGCCCGCGCTTCCTTGTCGACGCGGGACCCGGCTGGGTGTTAGACCTCGCAGCCGAGGATCGGCTTGACGCCGTGACGCTGAGCCGCCTCGTAGAACTCGACCGCGCCGAAGAGGTTGCCGTGGTCCGTCAGCGCGACCGCGGGCATGTTCAGGGCCTTGGCGCGCTCGAAGAGCGGGTCGATCTTGATCGCGCCGTCGAGGAGGGAGTACTGGCTGTGGAGATGCAGGTGGACGAACGGCTGGGTCACCCGGCTACTCCCACTCGATCGTGGCCGGCGGTTTCGAGGAGATGTCGTAGACCACCCGGTTCACGCCCTTCACTTCGTTGATGATCCGGCTCGACATCGCGGCCAGGACCTCGGCGGGGATCCGGGCCCAGTCCGCCGTCATCGCGTCCACGGAGGTAACGCACCGCACGGCGACCGCGTTTTCGTAGGTGCGCTCGTCTCCCATCACGCCCACGGTCTGGATCGGAAGCAGCACGGCAAAGGCTTGCCAGAGTTCGTCGTGGAGGCCGGCCTTCTCGATCTCTTCCCGGACGACGGCGTCGGCGAGCCGGAGCACGGCGAGACGTTCCGGGGTGACTTCCCCCAGGATCCGCACGGCGAGCCCCGGTCCGGGGAACGGGTGGCGGCGGATCGCGCGCTCCGGGAGTTCGAGCCTGCGTCCGACTTCGCGCACCTCGTCCTTGAACAGCTCGCGTAGAGGTTCCACCAGGGACAAGCGCATGTGCTCGGGGAGCCCGCCGACGTTGTGATGGGTCTTGATGGTGGCCGAGGGTCCCTTGACGGAAACGCTCTCGATGACGTCGGGGTAGAGCGTTCCCTGGACGAGGTGCCCGACCTCGCCGATCCGCTGCGCCTCTTCATCGAAGACTTCGATGAACAGGTGACCGATGATTTTCCGTTTCTTCTCCGGATCGACGACCCCGGCGAGGGCATCGACGAAGCGATCGCTGGCATCGACCGTGACGAGGCGTACCCCGAGGGTCTCCCCGAAGAGGGCTTCGACGTCGGCGCGTTCCCCCTGCCGGAGAAGCCCGTTGTCGACGAAGATGCAGGTCAACTGGTCGCCGACCGCCCGATGCACGAGTGCGGCTGCCACCGAGGAGTCGACCCCACCGGACAGGCCGCAGATGACCCGGCCCCCAGCGACCTGGGAACGGATCCGGTCCACCTCTTCGTCGACGAAGGCGTCCATCGTCCAGGAACCCACGCAGCCGCAGATGCGGTGGACGAAATTCGAGAGGATGCGCGCGCCCCCATCGGTATGCACGACTTCGGGGTGGAATTGCAGGCCCCAGATGGGCCGCTCGGCGTGGCGCACGGCCGCGAAGGGGGAACTCTCGCTGGTGCCCAACACCTCGAAGCCGTCCGGGAGCCGGAGAACGCGATCTCCGTGGCTCATCCAGACCACGCGCTCGGCGCCTCCCTCGAGATCTGCGAAGAGCGGGTCGTCCTGCTCCAGCTTGAGGAGTGCGCGTCCGTACTCGCGATCATCGGCCTGCTCGACCAGCCCGCCCAGGCGGTGGGCGAGGAGTTGGAGCCCGTAGCAGATGCCCAGCACCGGAACGCCGAGATCGACCACCGCCGGGTCGACATCCGGCGCGCCCGGTTCGAGAACGCTCGATGGACCTCCCGAGAGGACGATGCCGCTTGCGCCCCACGCGCGAATGGCGTCCAGGGACAGGGTCCCCGGATGGATCTCGCAGTAGACGTGGCCTTCCCGGATTCGCCGCGCGATGAGCTGCGTGTACTGGGAGCCGTAATCGAGAATCAGGATGCGGTCGCGTTCCGAAGCCGGAGGCTGCGTGCCGGAAGCCATGGGGGCGTCTGGTCCTGCGTTGGGTCCGGCTTGGAGGAGCCGGCGCTCGAGGTGCGGGGGGACGAGGCCAGTCTAGTCGATCCGATAGTTCGGAGCCTCCTTGGTGATCACGACGTCGTGCACGTGACTTTCCTGGAGTCCCGCCGAGGTAATCCGCACGAACCGGGCCTTTTCGCGCAGTTCCGATAGATCCGCCGCACCGACATAACCCATTCCGGAACGCAGCCCCCCGACGAGCTGGTGGACGTTGCTGGTGAGACTGCCGCGGTAAGGGATCCGCCCTTCGATGCCTTCGGGAACGAGGTGATTGGCGTCCCGGACCTCGGCCTGGAAGTAACGGTCCGCGCTGCCATCGGACATGGCGCCGACCGACCCCATGCCCCGGTAGACCTTGTACGAGCGGCCCTGGTAGAGCACCACCTCGCCGGGTGCCTCGTCGGTCCCGGCGAACAGGGCGCCGATCATTACAGCCGAGGCGCCGCCGGCCAGGGCCTTGACCATGTCTCCGGAGAACTTGATGCCGCCGTCCGCGATGATCGGAACGCCGGAGCGCTCCGCCACCTTCGCCGTGTCCATGACTGCCGTGAACTGGGGCACGCCGACGCCGGCCACCACCCGTGTCGTGCAGATCGATCCGGGACCGACCCCCACCTTGACCGCCGACGCCCCGTGCTTGATCAGCGCCTCGGCCCCTTCCGCGGAGGCGACGTTACCCCCGATGACCGGGAGGTCCGGGAAGGTCCGGTGCAGGGCTTCGACGGTTTCGAGCACCCCCTGGGAGTGACCGTGGGCGGTGTCGACGACGATCGTGTCCACGCCTGCGTCAACGAGCGCCTGGGCCCGCTCCAGGCGGTCCGCACCGGTCCCGACCGCGGCACCGCAGCGCAGGCGCCCGAGGGCGTCCTTCGAGGCATTCGGGAAGCGCTCGCTCTTCTCGATGTCCTTGATGGTGATCAGGCCGCACAGGGTTCCCTCTTCGTCGACCACCATCAGCTTTTCGATGCGGTGGGCGTGGAGCAACTCCTTTGCGCGCTCCATGGTCGTCCCGGGCGGCACCATGACGAGGTTTTCCCGCGTCATCACCGCCGAGATCTCCTGGTGGGTGTCGCGGACGAAGCGCAGGTCGCGGTTGGTCAGGATGCCCACCGCCTTGCCGTCCCGGGTGATCGGAACCCCGGAGATCTTGTACCGCGCCATCACCTCGAGGGCTTCGAAGATGCGTCGATCGGGAGTGAGCGTGATCGGGTCGACGATCATGCCCGCTTCGGAGCGCTTGACCTTGTCGACTTCGGTGGCCTGTGCCGCCGGAGTCAGGTTCTTGTGGATGATCCCGATCCCGCCGTTCTGGGCGATCCCGATGGCGGTTTCGTGCTCGGTGACCGTGTCCATCGCCGCGGTGAGCAGCGGGATGTGGAGTTGGATCTCGGGAGTGAGTTGGGTCTTCGTCGAGACCTCGTCCGGCAGGACGGAACTCTCGCCGGGGACGAGCAGGACGTCGTCGAACGTCAGGCCCTCTCGGATTCGGCTGTCGCTCATCGGGCCACCCGGCGTTGGATGACCACGCATTCTAGGCATCGCGGACGGGACGGTCAACGACAGCAGTCCCCGTTGGCGTCACGGCAGCACGCGCTCCAGGAGTTCGCGCATGAGCGCATCGGCCCGTTCGGCGTGCTCGAGCGGGAGGAGCAAGAGGGACGCTTCGTCCGCAAGGCCGAGGTTCTCCCGCAGCGCTTCGGGAGCCGGCCGCTCGTCCTTCGCCAGCAGGAGGAGGTGGAAGGTGCGCGCGCACGGGTCGGCGGCAAGTCGCTCGCAGGCCGCACGCACCTCGGCGACCGCAAGGCCGAGGGGATTGGTGAGCAGCACGACGGTGGCGAGGGCCCCGTGCGCCGCCACCGGCCAAATGGGGGCGAAGCTGTCACCGCCCGGCACGTGGACGAGTTCGAGGCCGACCTCGGCATCGACGCACACCCGGCCCAGCACCAGCAGGTCTTCTGCGCCGATCCTGTCGCGGTCGAGGTGCGTATCTAGCGTGCCGCCCGGGAGCCGTGCGAGGAGCGCCACGAAGTCTCGCAGCGCCTCGGCGCTGGCCGAAAGCACGACCACCTTGGCGTCTCGCCGAGCGAGCGCGCCGGGGCGTTCCAGTTCGAGCCAGTCCCGCAGGCGCGCGGCGTGTTCGGCGTCGAAGAACTCGGGATCCCGTGCGAGGCCCAAGGCGCCGGGTTCCGGGGTGATCTCGACGCTGCCGCGCTGGATCAGGGTCTGAAGCGTGCGCAGGACCTGGTAGTCGGGGGCTTCACACCCATCGACCACCTCCTCGACCCGTGCGTACCGCGTGACCGCGGCCAGGACCTCGCGGGTGAGGGGATGGAAATCGCCTGGGGGGCTCTCGGGCGTCGCGCCGAGGGTCACGGTGGCGCCCAGGGGTGGCAGGTCGACCGCGATTCGCTCCCACTCCCGCACCTGGCGCAGGCCCTCCCCCAGGAGCGCTCGGGTCGGTGTCGTGATGGCGACGGGGCTTTCGACGCGACCCGAGCGAAAGGAGAAGCTTCCCTGGTTCCACGTCAGGAGGCGGAAGAGGGCTTTCTTGCCCCGGGCATCGCCCACCTGGGCGTCGATGACATCTCCCTCCTGAAGCACCACGCGACCCACCTGGCGTCGGGTCCGACCCAGCCCGCGGACCACTTCGACGGCGCCCGTCTTTCGGCTCACGTGGAACAGTTCCAGGACGTCTGCCAGCGGCAGCTGGGTGAGCTGGCCGGCGGCGGTTGCCTTCCCGCTGGCGGTGCGCTCCGCTGTGTCGCCGAGTTCAGCTTCGACGCAGGTGAGCACCGCTCCCGGCTGGATCGGGGGGACCAGGACGGGCCCCCCGAGATCGCGCCGCTCCGCATCCGCTGGGCCATCTCCCAGGTAGACGAGTTTCGTGTCGCGGGTGCGCGGGTTGGCGCGAAGAATGGCGGCGAGACGGGATCCGGCGATGAGCGGCAGGTCGAGCTGACACACCACCGCGTCGGGCACTTCCGCCAGGGCGGCCTCGAGGGCGGCGGCGCCCTGGTCGACTGCGCGAACCGAAAACCCGTGATCGGAAAATACCTGGGCGATCGCGTTCGATCGGCCCGCGTTCCCGTCCGCCAGGAGTACCCGGCGGCTCACGAGGGGTCTCCCCGACGTGCCCGGGAGCTCAACGAACACCCTCCTCGAAAGTGGGGACGGTGGGGAGCCCGAACTCCTCCTGAAGACGGAACGCGAGTTGCTCGACGAGTTCGCGATCGCTCGTATGGAAGAGACGCGTGGGCTGGCCTGCCGCCACATCCTCGCAGATGAGCGCATAGGCCGGACCGTCGCCGTAGTGGAGCAGGCACGGCGGGAGCGCATCCGTGTCCGGAAGGGAGACCCAGTGCACCGCCGGGGAAGCAATTTCCATGCGGTCCCCTCCGGTCAGGACGGCGAGATCCGTTCGAAGCGCCATGCCGCGCAGGGACTCCAGCCCCTCGCGCACCCCGGTGTCCAGGGCCTTGCCCGGTGCGGTGTAGAGCAGGCCCCGTTCCCGGGGGCGACGGCCGACTTCCGCCATCAGGAAGCGCGCCAGTTGCCCGGCGGCCTCAGGAGGTTGTGGCGTGCCTTGGCGGACCAGGGCCCGCAGGCCCGACGCCAGGGAGAGCTCGTGGAGCCCCCTCGCTTCCGCCTGGGTTTGCCGTCCCGCATTCAGGCGCTCGCGCACCCGCTCGAGCAAGTCGTCGACCCGGCTTCCATCTCCCGGGAAGACCGCGAAGCCCGCGACGGGAGTCCCTGCGCGCCACTCGCCCTGGCCGAGGGCAGCCAGGGCACGGCGCTTGAGCACGGCCGCGCCGATCGCGTCGGCTTCGGGAAGCAGCAGCCAGAAACGCCAGGAAGCATCGACAGCGAGAACGTCGATGGCCCGCAACAGTCCCCGGAGACGGTCGGCCACAGCGCTGGGGGCCGGGGGAGCTTCGGGACGCGCCGGTTCCAGCTGCTCCGTGGCCGAGCCTTGCGCGCTCGGCGGCGCCCCGGGCGCGAATTCCAGGCTCATGATGGCAACGCGTCGGCCGAACCGGTTGGCCTTTTCGATCTCGTGGGCGGCGACCTCGCGGAAGAAGTCGAAGTGGTACGCACCGGTGGTGGGCTCGCGGAGACCCTGACCCTCGATCGCGCCCACGCGGCCCGCGTTCGCCAGCGCTACTTCGGCGAACTGCAGGAAACTCCCCACGCAGCCGCGATCGAGTGCATCGAAGGGATCCCCTTCGCGTTTGTCGGTGAGCCGGACCACGCCCAGGAGCTCGCCGTCGTGACGCAGCGCGCCCCAGAGTGCAGGCACCGGACCCGGGACGACGGCGGTCCGTTCCCCCGCCGCGAGGGGGGCCGGGAGTGCAGCGGGCGCGAGTGCCCCGACCGGATCGTGGCTGGGGGCCCGGCCATGGGCCGCCTCAGGCACCAGAGCGCCGTCGTCTTCACGGGCGAGCCAGAGCCGCGCGCTTTGGGCACGGGTTTCCTGACACAACCCCTCGGTGATCTGCGACGCGAGGGATTCGGGCTCCAGGGTCGTCAGGAGCTTCAGCGCCCGGGCGTAGAGGGAACGTTCGCCCAGGTACTCCATGTTTTCCGCCAGCAACTGGGCGTGCTCCGTTTCGAGCTGGCGGTTGTCGAGGATCGTGGTGACGGCCGTCTCCAGCGTCGTCGCATCGAAGGGCTTGAGCAGGTAATCCCGGGCGCCGAGCTTCATCGCGCCCACTGCGGTGGCGACGTCGAGAACACCCGTGACGACGAGCACGTCCTGGTCCGGGTTGCGCTCGTGAATGCGCCGGACGAGTTCGGTCCCCTCCATACCCGGCATGACCAGGTCGGTCAGGACGAGATCGAAGTCGGTGCGATCGAGCCGGCGCAGCGCTTCCTCGCCGCTGCTCGCGGTCAGAACGTCGAAACCCGCTTCGGTCAGCATTCCCGCGATCATTTCGCGGAAGTAACGCTGGTCGTCGACCGCGAGTATGCGCGCCTTCGCCACCGGCCCCCCCGTCTTCCGACGGAGATCAGGCTAGCCCGACATGGCACGTCCGCCTACGGGCGCGCGTCCAGGATGGGGATTGCCTCCCCCGCGGGCCGGGCCGGTCGGGCGTCGTCCAACACGCCCACGAGGGAGTGGGGACTCGCCGCCACGAGCGTTACGGGCCGGAGCGAACCGGGCGCGATGCCCTCCCCTTCCGGCACCTCGAAATTCACCACCCGGTGCCAGAGGTCCCGCCCCGAAAACTGTCTCCCGCCCCGCCGGCTGGGCCCGGTGACGAGCACCTCGGCGACCTGGCCCACCCGAGACTGGTGATACGCGAGGGTCTGGGCACGTTGGAGCGCCTGCAACTCCTCCAGCCGCTCCTGGGCGCACTCCGGCGGAACGGTGTCTTCGAAGTCCGCGGCCTGGGTTCCGGGCCTTGGGGAGTACTTGAACGAGAAGCTGTCGACGAACCCGGCCTCCCGCACGAGGGAGAGGGTCTCCCGGAAGTCCCGGTCCGTTTCGCCGGGGAATCCCACGATCAGGTCTGTGGTGAGCACGAGGTCCGGCCGGGCGGCACGCAGCCCCTCGACGATGGCGAAGAGGTCCGCCCGGGTCGTTCGGCGCCGCATCCGTTCGAGCACGGCGTTCGAACCGCTCTGGGCCGGCAGATGGACATGCGGGCAAAGCGACGCGATCTCGCCGTGGGCGCGGACCAGTGCGGCGTCGTAGAAAGCCGGGTGAGGACTCGTGTAGCGGAGACGTGCGAGGCCCGGAATCGCGGCCAGCCGGCGGAGCAGATCGGCGAAGCCGACCGTACCCACTGTGCCCGGGTCGACGCCCCGTGCACTCCGCAGGGCCTCCCGGTTCATTTCGTGGCGGCCGTAGGCGTTCACGGTCTGGCCGAGCAGGGTCAGCTCGCGCACCCCCCGATCTACCAGAGCGCACGCCTCGTCCTCGATGGCCTGGGCCGGCCGGCTGATCTCGCGCCCGCGGGTGCGCGGCACGATGCAGAAGGTGCAGAACATGTCGCACCCCTCCATCACCGTGAGGAATGCACGGCCGGGGGTGGCGTCGGCGAAGTCGGGGTGCCGCGCCGGCCAGTCGAAGCGGTCCAGGGAACGCGTTTCGGCGACCTCCACGGAGCGCCGTCCCGCCCGGGCCGCATCTGCGAGGGCAGGCACCCAACGCAGGCTGTGGGTGCCGAAGACAAAATCCACGTGGGGAAAGCGGCGCAGCAGGCCCTCGCCTTCCTGTTGCGCGACACAGCCGCCCACGGCGAGTACCCGCTCCGCTCCGTCGGCCTTCCACTCCCGAAGCATCCCCAGGTCGCTGTAAAGATGGTGTTCGGCCTTCTCACGGATCGAGCAGGTATTGACGATGAGGAAATCCGCTGTCTCCAGACTCGCGGCCCGGGACCAGCCGTGGTGGAGCAGCAGGTTCTCGATCTTTTCGGAGTCGTGGACGTTCATCTGGCACCCGGTGGTGCGAACCAGGACCCGGGGCATGAGCGATCCTCCTCGATCGAGGCCTCTGGGGCGGCGCGAAGCTACTCGACCACCGCAAGGGGGCCAAACAAAATCCAGATTCTTGCCATCGAAACTACCTTCGATATTTGCGGAAAAATCCTGAATTTTGGGAGCTTTTCGCCTCTCCTGCACAAGAGCTGCCGGTCTCCGGGACCCCGCCCAAGCCACAAATCCCGTTTGACTCTGGAGCTTTCCCGGCGCATACTCACTCATGGAGCGGCGGTGGATGTGACATTTCTCACCGAAATGTCCAACCTCTCACCCCCCATCATGTATCCACCGCCCTCCGCTCTTCAGCGCCCCGCCGGCAGCCCCGGCGGGGCGCTTTTTTTATGCGGGCGCGGGGATCAGAGCACGAGGCGGTCGATCACGCTGGAGAGTTGGCGGAGATTCCGGCACTCCTCCGCCAGGTCGGTGTAGGGCAGGTACTTGTCCATCACCGAGTCGCCGAAACCCCAGGCGCTCGGGCTCTCGGGGTTCAGCCAGACCACGTTCTTCGCCTTGTTGTGCAGGTCCCGCAGGCACCCGGCGCGCGGATCGTTGTAGTTGTTCCGGGCATCGCCCAGCACCAGGACCGTGGTCTTGTTGTCGATGGCGGACAGGAAGTTCTGCCAGAAGTGGTGGAAGGCGTGGCCGAAGTTCGAGCGGGTATAGACGTTGATGACGTCCCCCCCGTCCAGTGCCTTCTCGATGGCCTCGTTGATGTCGTCCTCGGCGAAGAGCTGCGTAACTTCCCCGAGTTCGGCGACGAACACGAAGGCACGGATCTTCGTGAACGCCTCCTGGAGGCTGTAGACGAACTGGAGCATGAAGCGGGAAACATTCGCGACAGAGGAAGAAACGTCGCAGAGGATCACGAGTTTCGGGCGGTCCTTCTTGCGCTGCTTGAAGACCAGCTCGAACGGGATGCCCCCGTGGGACATGTTCCGCCGCAGGGTCTGGTGGAGGTCCAGCTTGCCCTTGTTGAGGCGCCGCCGCCGGATCGAGAGGATGTTCTTGATCTTCTGGGCCAGCCGCTCCACCACCTCGCGCATCTTCCGGATCTCGTCTTCCGTCAGGTGGTAGAAGCTCTTCTCCAGCAGCGTTTCCCGCCGGAACTTCTCCATGTAGTCATGGTTCTGCTTCTGGAGTTCCCGCTCGGTGAAGGAGCGCACGGCACTCCGGGCGGCTTCCATGAGGCGCTCGATGAGGTCCCGGAGGGCCTGGATCTCTCGGGCGGAAAGCCCGGCCTCCTCCAACTGGGACGCGAGGTCCCGCAGCTGGTCCCCGGCGCCGTCGAGGTCCATCTGGTCGAGGGTGCGACGGGTGAAGAATCCAACCTGGAGGAAGTTTTCGATCCGGTCGACCCCAGCATTCTCGGCGGCCTCGCGGATCATCTGCTCAAGGGCGTTGAGATCGGCGGTCAGGAGCGCCTTGGCCAGCTCGCTGAGGTCGCCGAGGTCACTCTCTGCCTTGCCGAGGGCCTCTGCAATACGGCGCATCAACTCGTCGAGGTCGGTTTCTCCCGTATCCAGGCCTGCCGCAGCCCCGTCGAAGGCTTCCCGCAGGTTGTCGTAGAAACCGGACCAGTACAGGTCGAAGAGTTCGTCGAAGGCGGCGACCTCCTCGCCGCGCTTGACCATGGTGGCGCGCAGCGCGTCCTTGAAGACTGCGCGCTGGTCGATCGGCAGCTCGTCCAGGGCCGTGAAGGCGTCGATGGCCTCAGCGGTGGAAACACGAATCCCGCTCTTGCGGAGGATGTTGGTGAATTCGAGGATCTTCTGCTGCACGGCCGCTCCTAGTGCAGAGAGCCCCGCTTGGCCGCGGCGGGGGCCGGCGGCGACTCCTCGGCCGCGGCTTTCCCGACCTTCTTTTCCAGGAGACTGCTGAGCTCGCCCTGGGCCTTCCGAACGTCTCCCTCGTACTTGAGGATCACGTTGAAGGTGGCGTTGACGAGTTCTTCATCCAGTTCGTTGGCGTTCAGGGCGAGGAGCGCCCGCGCCCAGTCCAGGGTCTCGCTGATGGACGGGGTCTTCTTCAGGTCCAGGGCGCGCAGCTTGTGCATCATCTCGACCACGTCTTCGACGAGCTGCTTCCCCGCGTCCGGCACCTTCGTCTCGAGAATCCGCGTCTCGAGCGCCTCGTTCGGGTAATCGATGAAGAGGTGGAGGCAGCGTCGCTTCAGGGCATCGCTCATTTCGCGCGCGTTGTTCGAGGTGAGGAAAACCAGGGGGCGTTGCCGGGCGCCGATGGTCCCGAGTTCGGGGACCGTAACCTGGAAGTCCGAGAGCACTTCGAGGAGGAAGGCCTCGAACTCCGGGTCCGATTTGTCGACTTCGTCTATCAGCAGCAGCGTCGGGTTCTCGGCCTGAATGGCGTTGAGCAGCGGCCGCGCCACGATGAACTTGTCGGAAAAGAAGACGCTGTCTTCCTTGGCCACGGCCTCGGCTGCCGCGCTCACCGTTTTGGCCCCGCCCATGAGCTGGGTGAAATGCTCCTTCAGGATCTGGGTGTAGAGCAGTTGCTTGGAGTATTCCCACTCGTACAGTGCCTTGGCCTCGTCCAGGCCCTCGTAGCACTGGAGACGAATCATGTTCCGGCCGGTGGCCGCCGCGACGACCTTGGCGAGTTCGGTCTTGCCCACACCCGCCGGACCTTCTACGAGCACGGGCTTTTCGAGCTTCTGGGCGAGGAAGACGACGGTCGCGATCTTCGCATCGCAGATATAGCCCTGGTCGGCGAGGCTCTGCTCCACCTTTTCGACGGAATCGAACATGGTCGGCTCCCCTTGCGGGCACCAACGCCGGTGACTGACCCGGTCGGAAGCCCCGGTCAGCCCATCAAGTCCAGCACGTGCCCGAGTTTCTCTTTCTTGGCCCGGAGGTATTCGCGGTTGTTTTCGTTGGGTTGGATTTCGAGGGGTACGCGCTCCACGATCGTGAGCTGGTATCCCTCGATCCCGGCGCGCTTGCCGGGGTTGTTCGTGATGAGGCGCATCCGGGCCACGCCGAGATCCCGGAGGATCTGGGCGCCCACGCCGTAGTCGCGCAGGTCCGGCGGGAAGCCGAGTCGCTCGTTGGCCTGGACCGTGTCGAGGCCCTCCTGGTCCTGGAGCGCGTAGGCGAGGATCTTGTTCTTGAGCCCGATGCCCCGGCCCTCCTGGCGCATGTAAAGCACGATGCCCCGCCCCTCGTCCTCGATCATCTGGAGCGCTGCCGAAAGCTGTTCGCCGCAATCGCAGCGGCGGGAACCGAAGGCGTCGCCGGTCAAGCACTCGCTGTGCACGCGCACCAGCACCGGGTCCTCCGGGTCCCACTCGCCCTTCACGAGCGCGACGTGATCCACGTGGTCGATCTGGTTCTCGTACACGATGGCCCGGAACTCGCCGGCGCTGGTCGGCATCCGAGCCGTGGCGACGCGCTGGACCAGGGTTTCCTTGCGGAGCCGGTACTGGATCAGCTCCGCGATCGTGACGATCTTGATGCTGTGCGCCCGGCTGAATTCGACCAGGTCGGGGAGCCGGGCCATCGTCCCGTCGTCGTTCATGATCTCGCAGATCACCCCCGCCGGGGCACAGCCTGCCAGGGTTGCGAGGTCGACGGACCCCTCGGTCTGGCCGGTGCGCCGGAGCACGCCGCCCTCGCGTGCACGGAGAGGAAACACGTGCCCCGGGCGGACGAGATCGGTGGGCTTGGCGTCTTCGGCAATCGCGGTGCGAATCGTAGTGGCCCGGTCCGCAGCTGAAATTCCCGTCGTGACTCCGTGCTTGGCCTCGATTGAAACGGTGAAAGCGGTTCCGAAGCCCGAGGTGTTCTCGTAGTCGGGAACCATCATCGAGAGCTGGAGCTGATCGAGGCGCTCTTCCGTAAGCGACAGGCAGATCAGGCCCCGCCCGTATTTCGCCATGAAGTTGATCGCTTCAGGAGTGACCTTGTCAGCCGCGACGCAGAGATCGCCCTCGTTTTCCCGGTCTTCGTCGTCCACCAGGATGACCATCTTGCCGGCGCGGATGTCGGCGATGGCCGCCTCTGCCGAAGCCACGGCGGCGTGAAGCGCTTCGCGGGACGCATGCAATTTCAGGGTCGGGGAGGTGGGCATGAATGATCCAAGGGCCGTCCAGACCCCATGCAAACGGGGTTCTGGCGGTTTTTGGTGCCCCCGCAGGGTGGATCAGTTTGGCTGGGGTGTCAAACGCGCCCGGGCGCCGGCTACTCGAAGCTTCGGAAGACGCCCTTCAGGAAGTCGTTTTCTGCCACGCCGAATTTCTGCGCGAAGGCGTGGCGCTCATCGATGCTCCGGTAGACCAGGCGGAGCAGTTCCCGAAAGGTTTCGAGGACGCCCTCCCCCCGGATGGCAACCGCAGGAAACGTGGGAACGTCGCCCCAGGCCTGCTTGATCTCCTGGAGCGGTTTGACGTCCGGCAGGTCGCGCTTGTTGAATTGCACGACTTTCGGCGTCGCTTCGAAATCGATCCCATTCGACTTCAGGTTGGCTTCCATGTCGCGCCAGGAGTAGGCGTTCGCGCCGGCCGCCGAGCGCTGGGAGTCGGCGATGAAGGCGACGGCATCGGCCCCAGCCAACACCACTTTGCGGGTCGACTTGTGCATCACCTGGCCCGGCACGGTGAACAGTTTGATCTTCACCGAGAAGCCGTTTCCGGTCCCGAACTCGATGGGCAGGAAGTCGAAGTAGAGCGTCCGGTCGTCCGCGGTGTCGAGCGTCACCATGTTGCCGCGCGCGTCCGGGTCGATCAGCCCGTGGAGCTGCTGAAGGTTCGTGGTCTTGCCCGACAGCGCCGGGCCGTAGTACACCACCTTGACCGTAATCTCGCGGTCCTGCATGTGAATCTGCACGGCGGCCCACCTCGCGACTTCGCATCCCTTCCATCGGCAGGCAGGCCGCGGATGTAAAGGGGAGAGACCGCGGTTCAGTGGGAGCGGAACGCTTCCAGCAGGGCGCGAGCGGCCGCGGCCGGTGTCGTCTGCAGGGTGGCCACGTCTCGTTCGGCGCTCTCCACCCGGGCGGCCACGTCCGGGTGGCCGCGGAATGCGCCGAGGAGGCCTTCTTCCACCAGGCTCCACATCCAGGCCCGGGCCTGCTCCTGTCGCCGGGCCTGGCGTTCGCCGCTGGCCTCGAGGGCCGCGCGCTGCGCCAGGGCGGTCTCCCACACAGCGTCGATTCCCTGGCCGGTATGCGCGCTGGCGGTCAGCACCCGCGGCTGCCAGTGGGCCGATCCGGGCCGGAGCAACGCCACGGCCCGCTCGTGTTCCGCCCGGGCGCGTTCCGCGGCGGCTTCCTGATCACCGTCCGCCTTGTTCACGACCAGGGCGTCGGCGAGCTCGAGCACGCCCTTCTTGATGCCCTGCAGTTCGTCGCCGGCCCCCGGTTGGATCAGAACGAGGAAGAAATCGACCATCGAGGCAACGGTGATCTCGGACTGCCCGATGCCCACGGTTTCGATCAACACCACGTCGAATCCCGCCGCCTCGCACACGAGCATCGCCTCTCGGGTGCGTTGGGCGACCCCGCCCAGGGACCCACCGGACGGCGACGGGCGGATGTACGCCGCCTCATGCTGGGACAGGCGCTCCATGCGCGTCTTGTCGCCGAGGATGCTGCCGCCGGTCACCGGGCTGCTCGGATCGACCGCCAGCACCGCCACGCGATGGCCGCGTTCGAGCAGGGCGAGGCCGAGGGTTTCGATCAGGCTGCTCTTCCCCACGCCCGGAGGCCCCGTCACGCCCACCCGCTGGGCGTTGCCCGTGAACGGCACCAGCGCCTCGAGGATCTTCTGACCGAGGGCCGCCCGGTCCGGACGGGTGCTCTCGATCAGCGTGATCGCGCGGGCGAGGGCCCGCCGGTCACCTGCACGAATCGCGTCGCACCAGACCCCGGGCGGGTCGGCGACGTCGGGCGCCGGTTTGGGACTCATCCGAGACGATCGCGCAGCACCTGGAGTACCTCGCGAGCCGACGTCGGAATTGGGGTGCCCGGGCCGAAGATTGCAGCCACCCCGCTGTCGCGAAGCGCCGCGTAGTCCCGCGGTGGGATGATGCCGCCGACCACCACGGCAACGTTGCCTCCGCCCTGGGCCCGCAACTCGGAGACGAGTTCCGGCACCAGGGTCTTGTGCCCGGCCGCCTGGCTCGAGACGCCCACGACGTGGACGTCGTTCTCGATCGCCTGGCGCGCGGCTTCCGCCGGAACCTGGAACAGCGGGCCGACGTCGACGTCGAACCCCAGGTCGGCGAACGCCGTCGCGATGACCTTCATGCCCCGGTCGTGACCGTCCTGTCCGAGCTTGACGACCAGGAGCCGCGGCCGCCGTCCCGCCACTTCGGCGAACGCCTCGACCTCCTGCACGACGGCGTCGTATTCTCCTTCGCCTTCGTAGACCCCGCGGTAGACCCCCGAAACGGTGTGCACGTCGGCGCGGTAGCGCGTGTACTCCTTCTCCAGGGCGTCCGAGATCTCCCCCACCGAGGCCCGCGCGCGTGCCGCCTCGACCCCGGCCTCGAGGAGGTTGCCCGCGCCGGTACGTGCCAACTCCGACAGGTGGTCGAGGGCGGCCTGGACGCGGGCTTCGTCCCGACGCCCGCGGATTTCGCCGAGCCGGCGGATCTGGGCGTCGCGAACGGCCTCGTTGTCGATGTCGAGGACGTCGAGTTCGTCTTCTTCGGCGAGCCGGTACTTGTTGACCCCGACGATCGTGTCGTCGCCCCGGTCGATGCGCGCCTGGCGCCGGGCCGCGCATTCCTCGATGCGGAGTTTCGGCATCCCCTGGACGATCGCCTTCGTCATTCCGCCGAGTTCTTCCACTTCTTCGATGATCTTGCGCGCCTCGGCGGCGACGCTGGCGGTCAGGGACTCCATGAAATAGGAACCGCCCCACGGGTCGACGACGTGGGGGATCCCGGTTTCTTCCTGGAGGATCAACTGGGTATTGCGCGCCACTCGGGCCGTGGCGTCGGTGGGCAGACCGAGCGCTTCGTCGTAGGCGTTCGTGTGCAGCGACTGGGTTCCCCCGAACACCGCAGCCATGGCTTCGATCGTGGTGCGGATGACGTTGTTCATGGGGTCCTGCTCGGTCAGGCTTGCTCCGGAAGTCTGGCAGTGGGTGCGGAGCATCGACGACCGCGGCGATTTCGGTTCGAACTGGCTCATCAGCTCCCACCAGAGCAGGCGGGCCGCGCGCATCTTGGCCACCTCGAGGTAGAAGTTCATCCCGATGGCCCAGAAGAAGGACAGCCGCGGCGCAAAGTCGTCGATCGAGAGGCCCTTGGAAAGTGCCGCCCGCACGTAGTCCAGCCCGTCGGCGAGGGTGAAGGCCAACTCCAGGACGGTCGTCGCCCCCGCCTCCTGCATGTGGTAGCCGCTGATCGAGATCGAGTTGAACTTCGGCATGTGCCCGGCCGTGTACTCGATGATGTCCGCCACGATCCGCATGCTCGGTTCGGGCGGATAGATGTAGGTGTTCCGGACCATGAACTCCTTGAGGATGTCGTTCTGGATGGTGCCCGCGAGCTTTTCCGCGGGGACGCCCTGTTCCTCGCCGGCAACGATGAAACAGGCCAGCACCGGCAGGACGGCGCCGTTCATCGTCATCGAAACGGTGACCTGGTCGAGGGGGATGCCCTCGAAGAGGATCTTCATGTCCTCGACGGAATCGATGGCGACCCCGGCCTTGCCCACGTCGCCCGAAACGCGTGGGTGATCCGAGTCGTAACCGCGGTGCGTCGCGAGATCGAAGGCGACCGACAGGCCCTGCTGGCCCGCGTCCAGGTTCCGGCGGTAGAAGGCGTTGGACTCTTCCGCGGTGGAGTAGCCCGCGTACTGACGCAGCGTCCAGGGCCGGTTGGCGTACATGGTGGCCCGGGGGCCGCGGAGGTAGGGCATCGCGCCCGGTAGCGTGTCCAGCCACTCGAGCCCTTCGAGGTCGGCGGCCGTATAGAGGGCCTTGACGGGGAGGCCATCCGGCGTGACCCAGACGAGTTCATCGGGATCGCTGCCCCGCAGTTCCTTGGCGGCCAGTTCCTTCCACCGGGCGAGGTCGGCCGGGGCCTTCGGGTCGATCGGCATGGGGGTCTCTCCTTGACGCGCGGGAGGATAGCTACATCGAGCGCCGGTACCGGCCACCCACCTCGAACAGGGCACCGCTGATCTGACCGAGACTCGCCACCTTCACGGTCTCCAACAGCACCTCGAAAACGTTCTCGCCGCGCCGTGCGGTGTCTTGGAGCTTCCGGAGCGCTGCCGGCGCCGCCTGGGCGTGCCGCGCGTGGAAGCCCCGAAGGTTTTCGACCTGGTGCCGCTTTTCGGCCTCGGTCGAGCGCATCAGTTGCCGGGGCGCCGCCTCCGCTTCGGGCTCGGGGTTCGCGAAGGTGTTGACGCCCACAAGGGGCAACGCGCCCGAGTGCTTCAGGGACTCGTAGTGGAGGCTCTCGTCCTGGATCTTTCCCCGCTGGTACAGCGTCTCCATGGCGCCCAGGACCCCGCCCCGCTCGGCGAGGCGGTCGAACTCCTGGAGGACGGCCTCCTCCACCCGGTTCGTGAGATCGGCGATGGCGTAGGAACCCTGCAGGGAGTTCTGGTTCTTGGACAGGCCGAGTTCCCGCTGGATGATCAACTGGATCGCCAACGCGCGGCGGACGGAATCCTCGGTGGGCGTCGTGACGGCTTCGTCGTAGGCGTTCGTGTGGAGGCTGTTGCACGCGTCCTCGATCGCGGTGAGGGCCTGGAGCGTGGTCCGGATGTCATTGAACGCCATTTCCTGGGCGTGAAGGGAGCGCCCCGAGGTCTGCACGTGGTACTTGAGCTTCTGGCTCCGCTCGGAGGCCCCGTAGCGTTCGCGCATGGCCACCGCCCAGATCCTGCGCGCCACGCGTCCGATCACGCTGTACTCGGCATCGAGTCCATTGCTGAAGAAAAAGGAGAAGTTCGGCGCGAAGGCATCGACGGCCATACCGCGCGCCCGGTAGTACTCGACGTAGGTGAACCCGTTGGCGAGCGTGAAGGCCAACTGGGTGATCGGGTTCGCGCCCGCTTCGGCAATGTGGTAGCCGGAAATCGACACGGAGTAGAAGTTCCGCATGTCGTTGGCGATGAAGAATTCCTGGATATCGCCCATCACCTGGAGCGAAAAATCGCTGGAGAAGATGCAGGTGTTCTGTGCCTGGTCCTCTTTCAGGATGTCGGCCTGGACCGTGCCCCGGATCCGGCGCAGGACATCGGCGCGCAGCCGGTCGTAGGTTTCCCGGTCGGTGACTGCGTCGCCGGGGATGCCCAGGAGACCGAGGCCGAGGCCGTCGTGGCCCGGCGGGAGCGCGCCGTCGTAGCGCGGCAGGTCGGGACCCCATTCCCGGCGGACCCTTTCCAACTGGCCGGTTTCGCGAAGATGACGCTCGACGGCCTGATCGATTGCGGCGTTGACGAAACAAGCGAGCACCGCCGGTGCGGGGCCGTTGATCGTCATCGAAACCGACGTCGAGGGGGCGCAGAGGTCGAAGCCCGAGTAGAGCTTCTTCGCGTCGTCGACGGTACACACCGACACGCCGGAATTCCCCACCTTCCCGTAGACATCGGGCTGCTCGGCGGCGTCGCAGCCGTACAGGGTGACCGAGTCGAAGGCGGTCGAGAGGCGCGCGGCCGCCTGGTCTGCGCTGAGCAAGTGAAAGCGGCGGTTGGTTCGCTCTGGTGTGCCCTCCCCGGCGAACATTCGCGTCGGTTCCTCTTCCTCGCGCCGAAACGGGAAGACGCCCGCCGTGAACGGGAAGCAGCCCGGAAGGTTTTCCTCCCGGAAATAACGGGCCAGTTCTCCCCATCCCGTGGTCCCCGGGACGGCGACCTTCGGAACTGGCGTTCCCGCCAGGGTCTCGGTGTGGTTCGCCACGCGCACGTCGCGGCCGCGCACAGGGTAGGACTGCTCGTCGGCCGCGTAGCGTGCGACGGTTTCGGGCCACGCGGCGAGTTGTTGCCGGACCGCCGGGTCCAGCGCGTCGTGCAGTGTCTCGCGCCGCGCCTGCACGGCATCGCGGGCGGCCGGGTCATCGAGGGCGGTCAGCGCGCAGTCGAGTGCCTGGACCTCGGCCGCGCGTCCAGCCTGGACCCCGGTCTCGTCATGCCACGCCCGGACGGTTTCGGCGATCTCTGCGAGGTAACGGCTTCGCCCAGCGGGCAGGAGTCCCCCGTCGCGGATCGGCGGAGCTTCCACAGGACCGGCGGTGGGCCTGCCGAGCGCCCAGTCGCGGAGTCCTGCGTAGAGTTGGTCCGTTCCGGGGTCGTTCCAACGACCGGCGACAGTGGCGAACACCGGCGTGTCGGCATCCGCGCGGTCGAAGTCCTTCCGGTTTCGCCGCCACTGCTTGCGTACGTCGCGCAAGGCGTCTGCCGCGCCACGCCGGTCCGCCTTGTTGAGAACGACGGCGTCCGCGAGGTCCAGCATGTCGATCTTTTCGAGTTGGGAGGGCGCGCCGTATTCCGGGGTCATGACGTAGATCGCGCGGTCGACCCGGTCGACCACCTCCGAGTCACTCTGTCCGATTCCCGCCGTTTCGAGGAGGACCAGGTCGAACCCGGCTGCCTGGAGGACGGCGAGGGCGTGGTCCACGGCGGCCGAAAGCGAGCGGTGCTGTTGCCGCGTGGCGAGGGAGCGCGCGAACACGCCGGGATCCTGGAGGGCATTCATGCGGATGCGGTCCCCCAGCAGGGCCCCGCCCGACCTTCGTCGGGTCGGGTCCACCAGGAGAAGCCCCACGTGGCGTTCCGGAAACTCCGTGCGGAAGCGGCGAACGAACTCGTCCACCACGGTCGACTTGCCAGCGCCCCCGGTGCCGGTAAACCCGATGACCGGCGCCGGGTCCGCCCGTCTCCCAGCGAGGTCCTGCCGCGCCTTCCGGCGTGCGCGGTCGTCGGCCGCGTCGCAGTCCTCGAACCAGGAGATCGCTCGGGCCACGGCACCGGGCGCCTCGGTCCCAAGGTTTGCGAGCGGATCGGCCGGAGGGGGCCGCCGACATCGGGCGCATTCCGCGAGCAACTCCCCGATCATGCCCTCCAGCCCCAGGCGCCTTCCGTCCTCGGGGCCGAAGATCCGCGCGACACCCCGGCCCTCGAGTTCCCGGGCCTCGCTCGGAAGGATCGTTCCGCCGCCGCCCCCGTAGATGCGGATATCGGGGCGCCCGAGTTCTCCGAGACGTTCCACGAGGTAGGAAAAGAACTCCATGTGCCCGCCCTGGTAGGACGACACGGCAATGGCGTCCGCATCCTCCTGCAGCGCGGCCTGGGCAATGTCTTCAACGGAGCGGTCGTGGCCCAGGTGGATCACCTCGGCCCCCTGCCCCTGGAGGACCCGCCGCATGATGCTGATCGCCGCGTCGTGGCCATCGAAGAGGGACGCCGCGGTCACGATCCGGATCGGGCGATCCATCAGCGCCGTCCCCGCGGTTTGCCGGGCACGCCGCCCCCGATCCGAGAGCCCACGTGGTCCCGGTACTTCGCGATCTCATCCCGGAGCGTGCAGAGTTCCGCGATGCGCCGATCGAGATCGCCCAGGCGCTGCTCCAGGACCCCTTCGAGGCGCTCCAGCATTGCCCGGGTCGAACCCCCGATCGCGTAGACGGCGTTCAACTCCTTGATCTCTGCCAGCGAGAGTCCCAGTGCCTTCAGCCGCCCGATGAACCGCAGGCGCTCGATCTCGTCCGGACCGTAGACGCGGCGCCCGCCGGCGCGGCGGCGGACCCCCGGGAGGAGGCCCACCTCTTCGTAATACCGCACGGTGCGCGGGGAGAGACCCGTGATCGAGCAGACCTCCGCGATCCCGCGTAGCTCCTCGGTACCAGGCCTTTGCCAGTTCACGTTAACTGGCTAGCACACCCGAAGGTCCCGCGCCGCGTTAGCATCCGCCGCCGTGGGGAGCCTGCCGACCCTTTCCCTCCGCGACGTGGAGACGGCCAAGGCCTGCGTGGCGGTTTTCGGGTTCCTGTGGCTCCTCGCGCCCCTGCTGGCGAGGCGCTGGTTCCAGGGGCGAGCTTCCCGCCGCCGGGGCTGGGACGCGGGGCTCGCGGCGCTGGGACTCGCCGCCCTCGCCTGCTGGACGAATCTCGGCCAGTTCAACTTTCCAGGGTTCGGGCACCCCTCCGAGACCTTCCATTACTTCATGGGCGCCAAGTATTTTCCCGAAGTCGGGCACTCTCGCCTCTACCGCTGCGTGGCGCTGGCCGAAGCCGAGGGGGGCCGGGCGGCGGAGCCTGCGGGCCGAAGGGTCCGGGACCTGGAGACCCAGCGCCTCGTCCCCTTGCGCGCGGTGCTGGCAGAGCCAGACGTCTGTTCCCGACATTTCACGCCAGAACGCTGGCAGGCCTTCCGCGCGGACGTCGCCTGGTTCCGCGACCGGCCGACCCCGCGGAGCTGGCGGCGGATGCTGACCGACCACGGGTACAACGCGACGCCCGTCTGGACGCTCTTCGGGGGACTGCTTGCCGGGAGGGTTCCCGCGAGCGATGCGTCGATCGCGATGCTCCGGGCCCTGGACCCGGCGCTGCTGGTCCTGGGTTTCGGGACAGCCGCATGGGCGTTCGGCTGGCGCACACTATGCGTGGCGCTGCTCTTCTTCGGGACGAACTACCCCGCCCAGTTCGGGTGGGTCGGGGGGGGCATCCTCAGGCAGCTGGAACTGGCCGCCATGCTGATCGGGATCAGCCTGCTGGCACGGCAACGGGCCGCGCTGGGCGGGGGCTTCCTGGCTACTGCGGCGTTGGTGCGCCTCTATCCCGGGATCGCCCTTCTCGCGCCAGCGCTTCAGGTGGGCGGCGAGTGGCTTCGGGGCGAGGGCTGGCGACTCGGGAGGCAGACGCGGCGCTTCGTGCTCGGCGGCCTGGCGGCGGCATTGCTGTTGCTTGGCGGCGCCGCGGTCCACAGTGGTGTGGCAGCCTGGCCGGAATTTGCGGAGAACAGCCGGACGCTACTCGACACGCCCATCCGGAACGACACCGGCCTGCGCACCTTCCTTTCGTGGCATCCAGACCGCACCGCCCGACAACTCGTCGACCGCACCCTCGACGATCCCTACCAGCGCTGGAAGGAGGCGCGCCGGGCAACCTTCGCCGAGCGTCGTGCCCTGTTTCTCATCCTGGCTGCCGGCTTCGTGACGCTGCTGGCACTTGCGGTGCAGCGTCAACCGCTTTGGGTGGCGGTGGTACTCGGCGTGGGGCTGGTGCCGGTGACGGCGGAACTGGCCGGCTACTACTCGGCAATTCTGGCCGTATTCGCCCTGCTCTGGTCGCGATTCCCCTGGGTGGGTGCGGGACTCGTGGGACTCTCCGCCGCTGGCTGGGGACTCGTGGAATGCTTCCATTTCTTCGATTCCACGCTGAGTTGGATCGGTCTCGCGGCGGCGCTCTTCGCCCTCTTCGCTACTCTCCACGTCTACTGGACGGGTCCTGTCGCCGACCCCACACCGTCCACAGAACCCGCCCCCGGGGAAGGTTGAAGCACCTGGGGGCGGCGGATAGGATGCCCACCCGTGGCGGTGTCGAACGTTCCTCGGGGAGTGACCGGATGCTCCAGTGCCACCAAGGGATAAACCGCTCCAAGCGCGGAGCCTGTCGCCCTGCCTGGGCGCTGGCTGCTTTCGTGCTGCTATGGGTCCCGGGCTCCGTTTCAGCCGAGGCAGCCGACGACACCTTGACCCTCGAGGAAGCGATCTCCAAGGCGCTTGCGGAAGGTACGGCCGCGCGGATCGCGAGCCTCGAAGCGGAACGCGCGGAACACGGAGCCAAGGAGGTCCGTGCCGCCGTGTTGCCCCAGGTCGGCGTCACGAGCGATGTCGGCTGGTCGAACCGGTACGACGACACCCTCATCGCCCTCGACGCGCAGGGGCAGGCCCGGGAATACGGTCTGGCAACGATCGCTGCCGATCGCGCCTGGCTCCAGCTCTACGTCAGCCAGATCCTTCTCGACCTCAAACAGTTCCGAGAACTCGAACGCGAGGAGCTGGGTGCCGAGGTCGCGGCCCTCGCCGAGACGCGCGACCGCGAGGCGATCGCCTACGAAGTCGTGCGCCGTTACTCCCGTCTCGTCGCCCTGGAGCGCAAGGCTGCAGTGGCCGCTGAGCAGCAGCGCGAGGCAGCATGGCTCGATGATCAGGCGACCCACTTGATGGATGCGGGGCGCGCCCTCCCCGGCGACCGGAGTCTCGTGCGTCTGCACGCGACCGACGCTGCGTTTGCCGAGCGGGACTGGGAACAGGAAATTGCGTCCGCGCGGGCCGAACTGTGGCTCGCCATCGGCGAAGATGAGCCGTTGCGGGTACCGCTCGATCCGAACAGCATTCCGCGCGTCGAGGTGGACACGATCGGTTACGGCGCGGTCGATGAAGTCCGCCAGTCGCCCGAAATGCGGATTCTGGATGTGCGGCGCCGGATGGAACTCGCCTCGGTCGAGGCGGCAAAAGCCGGGCGCCTGCCGACGATGCGCTTCGTGAGCGGTTACTCCCACTACGGCCCCAAGCGTTACGACGCGTACGAGGACGAACTCTGGGTCGGCGTGGATGTCGAGGTGCCGATCTTCGACGGACTCCGCGCGAGCCACGCAATCCAGGGGGCCCAGCGCGACGCGGAAATCGCCCGCCTCCGTTACCAGCAGACGCTCGCGGAAAAGCGCGCGCGCGTCCGGGAACTCCTGCGCCGGCTCCAGGCGAGCTCCGAACGCCTCGACCTCGCCCGGGAGCGGGTCCACGCCTCGCGGGAGCAACTGCGCCTGGCCAACCTGAACCTCCAGGCGGACCGGGGCGACCTGCGCGGCGCCGTGGACGCGCGGGAAAACCACACTCGCGTCGCCCTGGACGCAATCGATGCCGAGTTCGCCCAGGTCGACCTCTGGGCCAGCCTCCAGCGCGAACTCGGGAGGCTCTCCCTCAAGGTGCTCAGTCCGGTCGCCGCCGCTGCGGCGATTACCGAGTCGGCGGCCGCGACCCCCTGAACTCCAATGAGTGGTGCCTCGTCCGCACGTAGGTCCTGGCTGCTGGCCGGGGGATCGGTGGCCCTGCTGCTCTTCACCGGCCTGGTGTGTGCCCGCTCGCCCGCCCTTCCGGTGGAAGTCGCGGTGGCGCGCCGGGCGCCGCTCCAGGTCGAGGTCCATACCAACGGGACCGTTGAGCCCGTACCCGAAGCGGAGTTTCGGGTCTATTCGCGCGTTTCGGGGCGCATCCTCGAGATCCCGGAACCCGGGACCCGGGTCGCGGCAGGGGACCTGATCCTGGAGATCGAGTCGGGACCGGTTGCCGCCGCGCTCGCCGCCGCAGAGAGCGAAAAACTCGCGGCCGAAGAATCGCTGCGCGCAGCAGGCCGGACCCAGAAACGCGTCGCGAAGCGGACGGCCACCGACGCCGAGTTGTACGAGAAGGGCGCCCTGACACCACAACGCTACGCGGAGAGTCGCGCACAGGCCGACGAGGCGGACGAGAGGCTCGAGAACCTCCAGCGCGAGGTACCGCTGCGCGTGGCTTCCCTCGATCTGCGGATCGAAGAACTCAGCACCCAACTGGCCTCGACCCGCGTGCTCGCACCCTTCGACGGCACGGTGTACCGCACGGCGTACAAGCGGGACGAGGTTGCCGAGAGCGGCACCCCCGTCCTCTGGCTTGCCGACCTCGCTCGCCTGCGGGTCCGCGCCAACGTCGACCAGGTCGATCTCGGCCGGGTGACCGTCGGGCAGCCGATGCGCATCTCGGCGAATGCCTGGCCCAACCGACAGTGGTCGGCGCGCGTTTCCGAGATCGTTCCCCACGTCGTGGTGAAGGACAACCGCTCGGTGTCGGAGAGTCTCGCCTTGGTGGAGCCGCCCACCGAGGGCCTCGTGCCGGGCATGACCGTCGACGTGGACATCGTCATTGCCGACATTGCCGATGTGCTTCAGGTCCCCGCAACGGCGGTGCGTCGCAGTGGTGGAGTTCCCTTCGTGTACGTGGTCGCCGGGAATGCGGCGGAGCGCAGGCCGGTGCGGATCGGCCGCCAGAGCGTCTCTACGGTGGAAATCGTCGGGGGCGTGGAGCCCGAGACCGAAGTCGTGCTCGGCCACGCGGCCGGCCTGGCCGACGGCGCGCGACTCGAAATCCAGACACGCGATGTCGCCGCTCGCTGACGGCGAGCCGCTGATCCGACTGGCGGGGGTGAGCAAGACCTACGGACGGGACGGCGTGCCCGTCGCCGCACTTCGCGGCGTTGATTTGGCCGTCCGGCGGGGCGAGTTCGTGGCCGTCATGGGACCCTCGGGTTCCGGCAAGTCCACGCTCCTCCACATCACCGGGCTCCTGGATGCGGATTACGAGGGGACTTACCACCTCGATGGGGAACTGACGACGGGACGCTCGCGCGCAGCGCTCGCCCTACTCCGCAACAAGTCGATCGGCTTCGTCTTTCAGCAGTTCCACCTGCTCCCCCAGCTTTCGATTCTCGAAAACGCAGCGCTGCCGGCGCTCTACAGTCGCGCCCTGGACCCGTCAGAGTGCGAGCGGCGCGCCCGAATGCGACTGGAGGCAGTCGGGCTCGGGCATCGTCTTTCCCACCGTCCCAACGAGTTGTCGTCGGGGCAGCGCCAGCGGGCCGCCATCGCCCGCGCTCTGGTAAACGACCCGGCTCTCCTCCTGGCGGACGAGCCGACGGGAGCGCTCGACAGCAAGAGTGTGCGCGAGACCCTGGAGATCTTCGGAGAACTCCACGCGGACGGAGCAACCATCATCTTGATTACGCACGACCGCGAAGTGGCTGCTGTCGCGGAGCGCGTCGTACATTTCCGGGACGGTCAAACCCTCGATGGCCTGGCATAGGCTCCTTCTCCGACTCGCATGGGAAGGTCTCCAGGGCCAGCGCGGGCGCTCCCTCCTCACGATGCTGGCCATGGGCATCGGAACGGCCAGCGTCGTGGTCGTCGTGTCCATCGGACTCGTGGGCCGGGACTACGTGGTGTCCCTGATCGAAGGGGTGGGTTCCAACCTCGTCTTTGCCTATGGAACCGGGATCGGGCCGAATCCGACGGAGTTGACCTTCGAAGACCTCGCGCTTCTCGAGCAGCGGGTCCGGGGAGTTTCCGCGCTGGCGCCGGTCCTCGACGACGCAGCAACCCTCCCGATCGACGGAGAACCCCGGGTGGTCGCTGTACTGGGTTCTACCGCCGCCTACTACGACGTGCGTAACCTGAGAATGAGCCAGGGCCGCTTCTTCAACGAAACGGAGGACCGGGGCTTCGCCAAGGTCTGTGTGATCTCGAAAGAACTACACCGGGAGTTCTTCGGCGGAAGGTCGATCGATGGGGCCTACCTGCGTCTGTTCGATCTGCGCTTTCGCGTCATCGGGGTGTATCGGGAAGGCGTCGAAAGCGCCGCCGCCCTGGAAAAGAGCGAGGCTGCCGGCCTCGTCGCCATCGTGCCCTTCTGGACCCTCAAACACGTCGGAAACACGCGGACGGTCGACGTCGTCTACATGCAGGCCAAGAGTCCCGCCGCCGTCCCCACCGTCGTCGCGGACACCGAGGCGGTCCTGATCTCCCAGTACGGAAATCTCGACGGCTACACCATCGAGTCCCTGGATACCTACCTCGTCCTCGTCAAACAGGTCTCCGACGCCATCACACTCGGTCTGATGGCGATCGCAGGGGTCTCACTCCTCGTCGCCGGAATCGGGGTGATGAACATCATGCTCGTCACCGTCACCGAGCGCACCCGGGATATCGGTATCCGGCTCGCCCTCGGAGCGGCGCGGACGGACATCCTGCTCCAGTTCCTGCTCGAGGCCTCCATCCTCAGCCTTGCGGGTGGCCTGATCGGGGTGCTCCTGGGCGCGGGACTTCCGCTCTGGGTCGGGTTCCTGAACGACGTGGCCGTTCCGATCTCGGCTGTCAGCGTTCTCGTCGCCTTCGGCGTATCGATGCTGGTGGGAGTCTTCTTCGGCCTCTATCCCGCGCGCAAGGCCGCCGACATGAACATCGTCGACTCCCTGAGCTACGAGTAGCGGGCTTCAGAAGTACGAGGCGAGCACTCCGCGTCGCCGGACGTCAAGCGTCGCACAGTGGAACGAGCCGCCGAAGGGTGCGTAGTGGAGGAAGGCAACCGGAATCGGTTGAAATCCCCAGTCCCGCAGTGCCCGCTGCATCGAAGGTTGGCTCTTTTCGCAAATGACGCGTTCTTCATCGAGCATCAAGACGTTGAGGCTGATCCAGTCCGAGCACATCGAGGCCACGACGCCGCGTCCCGGATCCGGCCTGGGGGCGATGAGCAGATCCCAGCGTTTGAGGACGGGAGGCAGCCGGTCAACGTCGATGTATTCGGTATTGACCTGGAGTTTGCCGGGCGCCAACGGCATGAAGCTCGAGTCGATGTGCATGGGCTGCCGACAGCGGCTCTCGATCTCGTGAATCGTGTATGCGTCTCCCAGATGGCGGCGAAGCCAGCGGATTCCCGACTCGTTGGTGACATTGCTGCGGGTCACGAAGAGATCGCGGCCGCAGCGTACGAAGTCGGCGGCGTCGAAGACGACCTCGTCGTTGGTGATCACATACCGCACAGACCCGCCGGGTTCCGGAGGCCGGTAATCGGCATCGAAGAGCGAATCGTCCAAGGCAGGTCGCGGCGCTGCGGTCCACCGTGCCCCCCTGTCGAAGTATTCGCGGAAGAGCTTCCTGTAGGCCAGCGCTTCGAAGTATCGCGCGCGCCAACACATCGGGGTCTCGATGATCTCGTCGCCCACGACGAGAAAGCCGTCCCGTGGGCACGCCGTGGTGAAGCCGGAGGAACTCCAGTCGGGAGACCGGAAGCGTCTGGCGAAGTTCACGATCTCCGGCCGACGGACACGGATCCCCTCCAGTTCCAGGACCCGGATGAATTCGTCCAATTCACGCTGTGCCGGGGCGGTGAGGAGCCGGGGATAGCGGAAACCGCCGACGAAGCGGTAGATCTTTGCCACCGCACTCGGCACGTTGAAGGTCACTGCCGGATGGTTCGGGGGAATGACGGCACCCTCGAGCCGGCCGACGACGACCTCTTCCAGCGGGTCCCATTCGTTGTGTGAGTTTACGGGCACTCCGCTCACGTCATGCTCAAGCGGCGGGGTGTTCATGCACGGAGCCTCCGACAACCGGCGGAAGACGTCAACCCACTGGCTGCCGTTGGTCCGCCCCCTGGACACGGGCTAGCATCCGCTCGCGCCTGGCGGCCCGGGGATCGCGGGCCGACGAGGAGAGGACGATGCGAGTCGGTTCGGTGGACCACAAAGAACTCTTCTGTCGGACCTTCTTCGAGGGCCACGAGAAATACGAGCCGGCCGACCTGGCGTGGCCCGAGCTGAACGAAGAGGAGCTGCAGTTGCTCCGCAGCCTCCCCTTCTGGACCCACGCGCTCCAATTCGAGAGCGATGCCGGACCCATGATCCGGCAGGTGGCGGCCCTCGAGAACGACCTCATGCTGCGCGAGGCCCTCGAACTCCAGGCCTACGAAGAGGAGCGCCATGCGCGGCTCGTGCAGCACGCGATCGATCGCTACGAACTGCCTCATGACCCCCCGAAGGACGTCCCCATCCCCGACCCGATCCGGGAGTTCACCCAGTTCGGCTTCGACGAATGCCTGGACTCCTTCGGCGCATTTGGCCTCTTCGCGTTGGCCCGTGATGCCAAGCTGTTGCCCGATGGCATCTTCCAGATCTTCGGAAACGTGATGCGCGAAGAATCTCACCACATTGTCTTCTTCATCAACTGGTACGCCCATCGCCAGACAAACCTCGGGTCAACGGAGCGCGCGCTCAGACCCGTTCGTTCGGTGTGGCACTACGGCAAGGCGCTGCTCGAGATTGCGGACCTCGTCAAAGACGACGGCGCGGAGGACGGTGCCGATTTCATCGTCACAGGCGCGCAGGCGTTCGTGGACGACCTCACCCCCCAGAAGGTGATCCACGCGTGTGTCACGGAGAACGAGTGGCGGATGGCGCGCTTCGATCGTCGCCTCCTGCTGCCCCGACTGGTCCCCACCCTCGCCGCCGCGGCCGGCGCGACGCTTCGGTTGCTCCCCGAGCGCAGTGTCGCTTGGTTCACCGGAGACTCCGGATCGAAGACCGATCCGAGCGAACGCACTCCCCGCGCTGCTTGAGCGCCGCCGAGCCTCCAAAACGATCGCCAAGGACTGCTCGTGAAACGATTCGTGCTCGGCATGCTGTTGCTCGGGAGCGTGCTCCTGGGAGTGGTGCTGTGGCGCACGGATCTGTCCGAGGTATGGAGTCGACTCAGCGAGGTCGGCCCGGCATCGGTCGCGGGCATCTTTGCCGCTTATTTCGTGGGCTACATCTTCCTGGCTGCGTCCTGGCTGTTGACGCTTCGCGGCATCCCCTGCCGCCCCCGCTGGCTTTCCCGGGTCTGGCGCGTCCTCATGGTGGGATCGGCGCTCGAGGCGATCACCCCCTTCGCCGGCCTCGGGGGCGAACCGGTCAAGGCGATTCTTCTGAAGCGACATTACGGTGTTCCGTTCACCGACGGGACCGCCTCCCTCGTACTTGCCCGGATGATGGATCTCGCCGCACAGCTGGTGATCATCTCGGTCGGTTTCGTGCTCATCCTGCGCGCGGACGTGCTCGACCCCGCTTACCGGACTGCTGCCGGAGCCGGCCTCGGCTTGTTCGCCCTCGCGATTCTCGCGTTCTTCCTGATGCAGGTGCGACGGGGGTTCTCACGCCTGCGCAACGGCCTGGAACGGACGGCCCTTGGCAAGCGCTTGCCACAGTCCGTGATTGAGGCACTCGATTCCGTCAACGAGGTCGAAGACCAGCTCGTCACCTTCTATGCCGAGCGCCGGTCGCGGGCTTCCCTTGCGGTGCTCTGCGCCCTCGCGGAATGGCTGGGCAACGCAGTGGCCATCTGGATCGCCATGAACGCCCTCGGCTTCGCGATCGGGTTCCGCGATGCGCTCGTGATCGAGGCCTTCGTGGCCCTCGTGCGCTCGACCCTCTTCTTCGTCCCCGGCGATATCGGAACCCAGGAAGCGGCCCAGGTCCTCATCTGCGCCGCGCTCACCGGGTCCCCGGCGGCAGGCCTGGCGCTGGCGACCATCCGCCGCGCCCGGGACCTGCTCTGGGTTACCTGTGGCCTGGCGATTGGCGGGACGTATTCGATCCGGTCGGTCAAGGATTTCCGACCCCCGTCGACGCCTGGTTCTCCCGCCTCGTCAGGTACGTGAAGAAATCCCTGGCCTCGCCGAGGCGCACCTTCATCTGGTTCCAGTCGGTGAGCATCTCCCCCACGATCCGCGCGATCGGCCGGGGCCTGAAGAAGTAGCGCCGGTAGAAACTGGAGGCGGCCTCGAAGATCTCCTCGTGAGAAAGATGCGGGTAGGAGATCGAGGTGACCTGGAACCCGTCATCCATCACGAGTTTCCCGGTCGTGTCCTCCACCAACCAGCTCTCCTCCCGCGCCTGACGATAGAGGTGAGTGCCCGGGTAGGCGGCGGAGACGGAGCACTGGATCGTGTACGGGTCGATCTCCTTGGCGAACTGGAGGGTCTCCTCGATTGTTTCTCGCGTCTCGCCGGGCAGCCCCATGATGAAGCAGCCGTGCATCTTGATGCCCAGCTTGTGGCAGTCTTCAGCGAACTTGCGGTAGCGGGTTACCTTCATGCCCTTTCGGATGTTGTTCAGGATCTGCTGATTCCCGGATTCGAACCCGACCGTCACCACCCGAAGCCCGTTCTCCTTCAGGACTTTCAGGGTCTCGTAGGGCACGTTTCCCTTCGCATTGCAGCTCCAGGTCATGCTCCGCTCTGCAAGCGACGGACCGATCAGGCGAGCGATGCCTTCGACGTGGGCGAGGTCGTCGGTGAGCGTGTCGTCGTCGAAGAAGACCTCGCGAAGCTGCGGCCAGTACGTGAGCGCTTTTTCGACCTCCGCGGCCACGTGCTCCGGGCTCCGCGTCCGAAAACGATGCCCCTCGATCGTCTGGGGCCACAGGCAGAAGCTGCAGCGCGAGCGACAACCCCGGCCCGTATAGAACGACACGTACGGGAAGAGCGCCTCCCCCACCTGGTAGTTTTCGATGACGAGATCGCGCTTGTACACATCCACGACGTGGGGGAGCGCGTCCATGTCTTCGGGCACCGGACGCGGTTTGTTGTGAACCACTTCCCCGTTGCGCCGCCACGAAAGCCCATCGATCGTTTCCAGGGCTCGGCCTTCCGCCACCTCGACCACGGTGTGGTCGAACTCCCCTCGCGTGACCCAGTCGACCGCCTTGGCCTTTTCGAGCGACTCCCCCGGAAGCACATCGGTATGGGAGCCGACGAACCCGATCTCGAGCTTCGGGTTCGTTTCCTTGAGTGCTTCTGCCGTCCGGGCATCGGAGTAGAACGAGGGTGTGCTGGTGTGAAGGACCGCCAGTTCGAACTCGTGGGCAAGAGGGAGAATGTCGGATAGTTCGAGGTTGGCGGGCGGCGCGTCCACGAGTCGGCTGCCTGGCACCATGGCGGCGGGGTGCGCGAGCCAGGTCGGAAACCAGAAAGAGCGCACTTCGCGGCGCGCCTGATAGCGTGCACCGGCCCCACCATCGAAGCCCTCGAACGAAGGCGGATTGAGAAACAGGGTTCGTCGCATTCGCGTCCCGAGCTATGCCTTTCGCGACCGAGGCTGCCACCACGCCAGCGTTGTCGCAAGGCCTTCTTGGAGGGAAGAAGCCGCGCGCCAGCCGAGGACGCGCCGGGTCGAGTCCAGGTCGGCGGTCGAGGACTGCACGTCTCCGGGGCGCGGCGGTTCGAAGGAATGGTCCTTGGGGCCGCCGGTGAGGTCCGCGATCCGGTCGGCGAGGGTGCGGACATCGACCGCGACTCCCGTGCCGATGTTGAGCACGCCCGTGGCGGGGCCAGTCGCCGCCTGGAAGACCGCATCGGCCACGTCCGCCACGTAGACGAAGTCTCGCGTCTGCGTGCCGTCTCCGTAGATCGTGAGGTGCTCTCCCCGGAACCCCCGGTCCGCGAAGATGGGAATCACCGCGGCGTAATCCGAATCCGCAGGCTGCCGCGGCCCGAACACGTTGAAGAAGCGCAGCGAAACCGAGGCGAGCCCCCGGCCTTCTTGGAAGGCTGCACAGAGATGCTCGCCTTCGAGCTTCGAGACGGCGTAGGGGCTGATCGGCTCCGGGCAGTCGCTTTCCCGCTTCGGACGGTCCGGAAGTGCGGCATAGACGGCAGACGAGGAGGCGAAAACCAGCTTGTCCACAGCCTGCGCGGCACAGCCTTCGAGCAGCGAAAAGGTGCCGCCCACGTTGGTGCGATAGCACGCGTCGTGCTCGCGAAAGCTTTCCGGAACGGAGGTAAACGCCGCTAGGTGGACGACCGCATTGCAACCGGCGAGAGCATCCGCCACGGCGGCGGGATCGCGGATGTCGCCGACCCGGAGATCCCAGGAGTCGGCGCAGTTCTCCTCGCGGCCGCTGGACAGGTCGTCCAGGATCCGCACCCCCCAGCCCTCTCGTTCGAACTTCTCGGCCGTGAAGGAACCGATGAATCCGGCTCCTCCGGTGACCAGAACACGGGGCCGGCTCATCGATGGCTCCGGCGTGGACTAGGAACTCTTGACGGCGCCCGCGGGTGCGCCCCAATGCTGGCAGAACCATTCGGTCGTCGTCTTCAGGCCGGATACGAAATCGACTTCGGGGCGCCAGCCGAGATCGCGAAGAGCCTTGTCGGCCGACACGTCCTTGCCGCCGAAGTCTCCCGTTCGCGCCGGAACACGTTCGATCTTGACTTGTTCGCCGAGCAGCTCGCGAATGCGCTCGGCGACCTCGAGAACCGTGACCTTCTCGGGGCCCTCGAGGTTGTAGGTTTCGCCAGCCGCGCGGTCCTGCATGGCGAGGAGGTGGGCGCGCGCGATGTCTTCCACGTAGACGAACTTGCGGTACTGGCTGCCGTCGCCGCTGATCGTCAAGGGCTCGCCGTTGAGCGCCTTCTTGAGGAAGATGGGAATCAGGAGTTCCTCGCGCATCCGGGGGCCGTAGGGAATCCCGTAGCGCAGCACCGTGAACGGCAGACCGTAGAGTTCGCCGTAATTGTGACAGATCATCTCGCAGGCCATCTTCGTCGATGTATAGATGTGGCCGGCACCGTTGAGATAGAAGGGAACCGTCTCGTCGGACACGTCGGAATCGGGAGACCCGTTGTAGACCCACACGGTGGAGGCGAGGTGGACCCGCTTCGCTTCGTTGATCCGCGCAGCCTCGAGGACGTTCGTCGTTCCCATCACGTTGAGCGCCGTGCTGTAGACCGGGTACTTGAACGCATAGTTGACGTTCGAGACCGCCGCGAGATGGAAGACGTGCTCCGCATCGCGCGTCGCGGCGATTACCGAGGAAAGGTCCAGGAGGTCGACGTCTTCGAACGCGACGTCCGCCCGATGCGGCCGAACCCGGTGGTCGATGACCGTCACCGAGTGTCCGGCGCCAACGAGCGAATCCACCACGTGCGATCCGATGAAACCGCTCCCGCCCGTAACTACGACATTCATCCCGGTCAAACTGGCCGCCCCTTCCTAGCCGATGGTCCGCTTGAGTGCGTCGATCACCTGGTGTGCCTGGGCCTCGGTCATCCCCGAAAAGACCGGCAGGCAGATGTGGTTGGCACAGACCTGCTCCGCGTTCGGCAGGCTGCCCTCGGCATACCGTTCGAACACGGGCTGCCGATGAATCGGGTCTTCGTATACCTCTCCCGTAAGCGAAACGCCATACTTTTCCCGCAGTTCCGCTTTTAGAGCCTTCCGGTCGAAGGGGCGCGCCAGGGACGCCACGTACTTGTAGTAATTGCACTCCCCACCGGGCGGCGTTCGAAGCGGCACGAGCCCGGAGAAGTCCTTCAGCGCATCGTCGTACATCCCAGCGATCCGCTGGCGGTCCGCGATCATGTGAGGCAAGCGCTCGAGGTGACGCCGGCCGATGATCGCGTGGGGCTCGGACATGCGCCAGTTGTAGCCGAGACGCGTATGCGCGTTGACGGTGAAGCTCGCCTTTCCCTGGTCCCGGTAGATGCGGGCCTCATCCGCGATCGCATCGTCGTTCGTGGTCAACATGCCGCCCTCGCCGGCGGTCATGACCTTCGTGGGGTAGAAGCTGAACGCCCCGGCGATTCCGAAAGCGCCTGCGCGAACGCCATCATGGCTGGAGCCGTGGGCATGGGCCGCATCCTCGACGAGTGCAATCCCACGCGACTGAACGAGTTCCTGGATTTCGCGCATTCGGGGTGAGACGAGACCGCCGATATGCACGACGATGACCGCGGCGGTCTCCGGCGTGAGCCGTCGGGAGATCTCTTCGGGAGCGGTGCCGAAGGTTTCGGGGTCGGTGTCCATGAGCACGGGGCGCCCGCCCGCGTGCACGACGGCAGCGGCCGTCGCAAAGAAGGTATTGGCCGGAACGAGAACATCCTTGCCTTCGACCCCGACGGCGCGCAGGGCAATTTCGAGCGCGGCGGTCCCGCTGTTCACCGCGATCGCGTGCTTGACCCCGCAGAGTTCGGCGAAGCCGGCCTCGAAGTCCTTGCCATGCTGCCCAAGAGTCAGCTGGCCGCTGGCGAGGACTTCCTGGATCCGGTCGGCGATCCATTGGCGGTCTTCGTCACCGAACTCGATTCGGGCAGCCGGGACGGTCGGGGAGTGCTTGGCTTCGGACATGTCCTCTCTTTCACGGCCTGGGATTGCTCCAGGATGGGTCAGGCGCCGGTTCCGGGAAGGTCGGAGAAAGTTGTCGCCTCGATACCGCGCGACCGGATCCGGGCGCGCACGCGTTCGCTGAGGAGTGCAGCGAGTTCGGCCTGGTGGCGATAGTCGGGCATCTGGTTCTCGAGCTCGGGGCAGCCGCGCGTTGCGATGTGGAAGTACATCTCGGTGACCCCCCGTGGCAGAGAGTCCACCTGGCGCAGCACCAGCGATTCCTCCATCCGTCCGCTGTCGTTGAGGCCGAACACGAAGTCGTTATGGGCGACCCCGGCCCGGCGGAGCCGGGAACGTAGCAGCCCGAACCAAGGTGCCCACGCGGCTGACGCCAGGCGCCGGCCCCAAGGACGCGTCCCGGCGGCGCGGGCGGATGCCCCGGGGGGCTCCACGGGCAAGCGCACGCCCCGCAGGCCGAATTCTTCGCCCACCTGCAGCATCAGCCGGGAAACCGTCGGGTGGAGATGCATGTGGTTGTGGGCATTGACGTGATCGAGGGGCAGGCCGGTCGCCTGGAACGCGGCGAACTGGGCACGAATCTCGGCGGCCAACTGGGCGCGGACCCCAGGTAGGAAGAAGAACGCGAAACCGGCCTTCACGAGGTCGGTCCGGAAGGCCCCGTCCGAATCGACCAGGTCGGGAACCCGCTCCGGGGGCAGCACGGGGCGCCCTTCCACCAGAACCAGATGCAGGCCGACGCGCAGGGCGGGGAGCTGGCGCGCGCGCGCCACCGCATCCGCCGTGGCACCGGCGCCAACCATCAGGCTGGCCGCGGTCAGGACACCGCGCCGGTGGGCTTCCTCGACAGCTTCGTTTACCGGAACGGCAAGACCGAAGTCGTCGGCCGTCAGGATCAGCCGCCTGGTCCCCAACGACGAACCGCTACACGCGCGGGAGGATCCGGCCGTCCCGGGTCAACCGGAACCGCAGGTGCCGCCACTCGAAACTTCGCTTGAAGAGCGCCACGAACCACGACGCGAACCCCGCGAGGTCCCGCGCCGGCAGCCAGGCCAGCAGGCGCATGCCTTCACGATCGCCGATGCGCCAGAAGATTCCCGCCCGGGTCAGCCAGCGGACCGCGAGCGTGCCGGCGAGAATCCCCAGACCCCAGGCATCGAACCCCCGGAGCGCGGCGAAGGTGAGCGCAAAGGGCAACGGCTGGATGAGAACCGTGCAGAAAAACCCCAGCGGCGCGACGGCGCGGGTGTTCTGGTCCCAGTACACCTGGTGGCTCCACCAGTCGCCGGCGCGCCCGATATCGACGGTCGTGTCGACGAAATAGGGGATCAACTCCGTGCGGTACCCACGCGCGTTGATCCGCCGCCCGAGTTCGAAGTCTTCGACCAGGTAGTCGAGCAAGGGCTCGAAGCCCCCGACTTCGTCCAGTGCCTTTCGTCGGATCGCAACCGAGCAGCCGGGACAGAAGTCGTAGGCCCCGAAGACTTCCGCGAAGATGACATTGACGATGAACTCGGAATTGTAGGAGAGGAGTTCGAGCTTTTCGTGCCAGACATCGGCGTCGACCGCGCGGTAGAGCGTACAGACACAGCCCACCTCCGGATCAGCGAGCGGCGCCACGATCTGGCGCAGGTAGTCGGGGCGTACCCCCATGTCGCTGTCGCTGATCAGGACGATATCGTGGCGGGCCGCGCGCAGGGCGTGGATCAGGTTCTGGACCTTCCCGTTCACCACCGGTTCGCTGTCGACGGCGACGACCGTTACGCGGGCCGAACCGTACTCGTGCTCGATCGCCCGCAGGAGAGGCAGCGCGGGGTCATCGAGTCGCTGCACGGAGAGGACGAGCTGGTAGACCGGGTAGTCCAACTCGCACGCACTCCGGATATTGCGCTCGAGATCTTTTTCCAGGCCGTGGACCGGCTTGAGAATGGTGATCGCCGGCCAGTGGTCGGCCTCGGGAGCCCGGGCGGGCCGCCGGAGATACCAGAGGACGGCACCGAGACAGAGGAACGAGTAGACGCACCCGATTGCCACCGGCCCAAGGAGCGCCCATTCGAAGGTGGAGAACCCCGGCATCGCCTCCCTCACGGCCCCCCAAGGCCCGGCGCGGCGAGGCTAGCACGGGGGCGCCTTTGAGAGCCCCCGCGGGGGGTCAGGAGTAGCCCAGGGCCTCGAGCCGTTTGCGCCGCTTCTGCCACTTCGGCTCGACCTTCACCCAGAGCGCCAGGTGGACCCGTCCTCCGAGGAGTATTTCGATCTCCTTGCGCGCCCGGATTCCGATCCGCTTGACCATGCGCCCCCCCGCGCCGACCACGATCTTCTTCTGGCTCGCGTGCTCGACCACGATGTTGGCCCGAATCCGCACCAGGTCGGGATCTCCCTCGTCGAACTCGACCACCTCGGCCGCGAGTGCGTAGGGAAGCTCCTGGGCGAGCTCCTCGAAGGCAGACTCGCGCACCTGCTCAGCAACCAGAAAGCGCAGGGAGCGATCGCTGAGCTGGTCCGCCGGGTACAGGCGGGGCGCCTCTGGCAGCCGTCGCGTGAGTTCGGCGAGCAATTCAGGGACGCCTTCGCCGGTTCGGGCTGAAATTCGCAACCAGGCTTCGGCCGGCCCGGCTTCGGCGGGCGGCCAGATCGCCTCACGCGCGGCGGGGAGGTCGATCTTCGTGGCCGCGGCGATGACCGGAGTTCCCCGGGCCCGCAACGCCGCGTGCAGCGTGTTGTGCGCTGCGCTCCACCCCTCGCGCGGGTCGACGAGCAGGAGCGCCACATCGCAATCGGCCGCCGCCTCGTCGACCTGGTCGTTCAACACCGCGTTCAGAGACCGGGCGCCCGTGTGCATTCCGGGCGTGTCGAGCAACAGGAGCTGTGCGTCGTCGCGCGTCAGGATGCCGAGGATCCGGCTGCGGGTCGTCTGGGGCTTGGCCGTCACGATGGCAAGTTTTTCGCCGAGCAAATGGTTCAACAGCGTCGATTTTCCGGCATTCGTCCAACCGAGTAGGGCCACCAGCCCCGCGCGGTGCGGTGCTTCAGGCATCGGCCCGCTCGAGGCGCGTCAGGGCGTCCCGGGCCGCCTCCCGTTCGGCGATCGGCTTGGAGCGGCCCTCCCCTTTTCCGTGTACCGCGCCCGCGACGCACACCTCGACCTGGAAACGCGAGTCGTCCTCCTCGGCACCGCTGTCGCCGACGGTCCGGTAGCGCGGCGTGTCGCGAAGTTGCGCGTGGGCCCACTCCTGGAACCGGGTCTTCGGGTCGGAGGTCGGGTCGGAGTCGAGGGAACCGCGCAAGAGCCGCTGCGCGAGTCGAGCCACGGGCGCCACGCCACCATCCAGGTAGAGCGCCGCCACCACCGCTTCGAACGCATCGGCCAGGATGGTGTCCTTCTCGGCCCCGCCGGATTTTCGTTCGGTGCGCCCGAGCCGAAGGCAGGGGCCGAGTTCGAGTTCCCGGGCCAGTGTCGCGAGGGACTGCTTGTTCACCAGCCCTGCCCTGGCACGGGTCAACGCACCCTCGTCCCAATCGGGGTGCGCTGCGTAGAGGAGTTGGCCGACCACCAGATCGATGACCGCATCGCCGAGGAACTCGAGGCGTTCGTTGCTGGAGAGGTCCGGTTGCTCGCCCGCCAGAGACCCATGCACTAGCGCCGCCTCGAGCAACGCAGGGTCCTGAAAGCGGTGATCGAGCCGCCGCGCGAGCGCCTCCGGCGTGAAACGCTCTCCGCTCGCGTCTCGCGACATCAGCCGTGCGAAGCGGCAATCCAGCCGCCGCCCAGGACTTCGTCGCCCTGCTCGAAGACTGCTGCCTGTCCGGGCGACACGCCGCGCACCGGGGATTCGAAGCGCACGCGGGCGCCGCCGTCCGTTCCCGCCTCGACCGTCGCCGGGGCACCCGCATGGCGGCTTCGCACCCGGACCCGACACCGACCGGGGTCCGGGGGGACGTCGCCCGCAATCCAGTTGACGCGCTCCAGTTCGACCACGCTCACCCCCAGCGCCGATTCCTCCCCCACGACGACCCGGTTTCCGCTGGCGTCGATCTGGGTGACGTACAGCGGCGCTTCCCCGCTGATTCCGAGTCCCCGGCGTTGCCCCACGGTGAAGTGGTGGATCCCCCGATGGGTTCCCAACACGCGGCCCCCGGTATCGACGACGTCCCCGGTGCCGGGTACGCGGTCGGGCCGGATCCGCTCCACTGCCGCCGCGTAGTCGCCATCGGGGACGAAGCAGATTTCCTGGCTCTCCGGCTTGTCGGCCGTCGCAAGGCCGAGAGATCGCGCCTCGTCCCGCACGGCGCCCTTCGTCAGGGCGCCAAGGGGGAAGCGAACCTGTGCGAGTTGTGGCTGGGTCAACTCGAACAGGTAGTAGGTCTGGTCCTTGTCGGCATCGCGGGCCCGCCGCAGGCGCCGCAGGCCCGTGCGCGGATCGGTTTCGACCCGCGCGTAGTGCCCCGAAGCGACCGCCTCGGCACCCAGCACGCGCGCCCGCTCGAGCAGGTAGTCGAACTTGAAGCGCGAGTTGCAGGGGACACACGGAATCGGCGTGCGGCCGGCGAGATAGGCGTCGGCGAAGGCTTCGATCACCTCCTTGCGGAAGCGTTCGCGGTAGTTCGCCACGAAGAAACGGATCCCGAGGCGCTCGGCGACCCGGCGCGCATCGTCCGCATCCGCCAGGGAACAGCAGCGCGATTCGCTTCCCGCCAGGTGCAGGGTGATCCCGATGGTTTCGTGGCCCTCGGCCACAGTACGCGCCGCCGCGACGGACGAATCGACTCCGCCCGACATTGCAACGACGACACGCTGTGCCGCCATCACACGTCTCCCGCCGCACGGGCCCGGGCCACCTGGTCCGGGAGGAGCGCGAGCACGTGGTCGACCTGGGCCGTGTCGACTCCGTGACCCAGACTGAAGCGGAGTGTTCCGCGCGCTTCCGTGGGGCTTCGGCCCATGGCGAGCAGAACTGGCGAGGGCTCGATCGATCCGGACGCACACGCCGCGCCCGCCGACGCGGAGACCCCCGCGAGATCCAGCGCCTGGAGCAGGAGTTCGCCGGCAACGCCTTCGAAACAGACGCTCAGCGTGTTTGGCAACACGGCTTCCGGCGCGGCGTTCCAGCGCGCGCCGGGCACCTTCTCCGCGATGCCCTGCCACAGGCGATCCCGGAGCGCCTCGACCTGGACCCTCCGCTCGTCCAACTCCCGCCGCGCGAGAGCGCAGGCTGCGCCGAGCCCCACGATTCCCGCCACGTTCTCGGTCCCGCCGCGCCGTCGTCCCTCCTGGGGCCCACCGCGCAAGAGGGGTGCGAAGGGCGTGTCGCCCTTCACGATGAGCGCGCCACTGCCCTTGGGTCCGTTCAACTTGTGGGCCGAGAGCGAAAGCCGATCGATGGGGGCCTCGGACACATCGATCGGCAGTTTCCCGGCCCGCTGGGTTGCGTCGGTATGGAACGGGATCCCACGCTCCGCCGCGGCCTCGGCCAGCGTCTCGACGGGCTGGAGCGCCCCGGTTTCGTTGTTGGCCCAGATCAGCGCTACCAGCGCCGTGTCCGGGCGCAGGGCGGCGATCGCCGCTTCCAGGTCGAGACACCCGTGCCTATCGACGGGAGCCCGGGTGACCGTCCAGCCCCGGGCTTCGAGCACGTCCAGCGCCGCCTCGACCGAGGGGTGTTCCACCGCACTTGTCAGGACGTGCGCCGGTGATCCCGAGAGCAGACCAAGGAGGACGGTGTTGTTGGCTTCGGTTGCGCTGCTCGTGAAGATCACTTCGCCCGGCGCACAGCGCACCAGCTCCGCGACCTGCTCGCGGGCGCGATCGATCGCCGCACGGGCCGCCGCGCCTTCCGCATGGGTGCTCGACGGGTTGCCCCAGTTTTCGGCCAGCGCCCGCGCCATGGCTTCGACGACCTCGCCCCGCAGCGGTGTCGTGGCGTTGTGATCGAGATAGACACGCACCTTCACACCTTCGCGGGGCGGGAAACTTCCGGAATGCGCACCAGAACGTCGGCAAGGCTCTGTCCCGCGGCCGCCTTGATTTCTCCGGCCCGAAGCGTAGTCAGAAGACTCTCGACCGCACCGGTAACGTCCGCATCTCCCGCGACCGGCTCGCGTGCCCCACGCAGGGCTGCGAGCACATCCACCACATGAATCGCCTCGGCCGGTCTTCCGAGCTGCCAGCCGGAACCGCCCCCGTCCAGTTCTTCGACGCTGGCGACGATTCGCGCACGCTGGAGTGGGACCAGGACATCGCGCACTGTGCGCACCGGCACCCGGAGGCCTTCGGAGAGGCCGTCTTCGGTCCACGGGGGCTGGCCATCACGGAAGGAGCGGGCGATCTCGAGCGCAATGCGCAGGCCGATCGCTTCCCGTTCGGCCGGGCCTGCCGCTTCGCCCCGCACCTCGCGCACGTAGAGTCCGAGGTTCTGGTAGGCAAAAGCGATCTCGGCCCCGAAGAGCACCACGGCCCAGAAGACGTAGGTCCACACGAAGAAGAGCGGGAGCTGGGCGAAGCCCCCGTAGAGCGCATCGGCGCGGGCGACGCCGACGCTGAAACCGACGTAGAGGGCGAGGGCCGCATTCACCGCGATGGCCGCGACGATCCCTGCGAGGAGCGCCGCGAAGGGCCGCACAGACGTATTCGGCAGGAACCAGTAGAGGAAGGCGAACCCCCCGGCGAGAACCAGGGTGGGCAGCTGCCTGAGGCCCAGGTCGTAGGCGAGCTCGAAGACCGGGAACTCGAGCAGCTTCTGCACGATCCACTGGCTCTTGACCGTGGTCGCAAGGGACAGGCCCACGCCGAGGATGAGCGGTGCCACGATGAGCACTGCGAGGTAATCGGGCAGCCGTCGGGCCCAGGAGCGTTCTTGCTGGACGCCCCAGATGTGATTGAGCGAACGCTCGATGTTGCTGATGCCCAGCACCGTGGTGAGGAAGAGCGTGGCGGCGCCCAGGGTGCCGAGTGCACCAAAATTCGCGTTCGTGACGAAACTACGGATGTTCTCGCCGACCTGAGGCGCCACGGCGGAGAACTGGTCGATGATCGGGCCGACCACGTTTTCCGTGACGCCGACCGCGGCGGCCACGGCGCTGACGATGGCGAGGAGCGGCACGATTGCGAGCACCGTGAAATAGGTGAGCGCGCTCGCCCGTAGCAGCAGCTGGTCCCGGACGAACCCCTCGCCCACCATGATCGCGAACTGCAGCAGGCGCGCGCCCCGGCCCGCCCAGGTCCCCGGCTCCAGTTCCTGGCGCCAGAGCCCGTCGCTCAGGTAGGACCGGATCTCGGTGAGCTGCTCGTTTGCCGTCGCCATCCCGGGAGTCTACTGGACGCACCGCGCGGGGGCGTCGCTCACGGAAACCGAGGCTCGGACGCGCTCGAGTGTGCGCGCACCGATGCCCGGGACACGCCGAAGGTCCCCCACCCGCGCGAAGCCGCGCTCACAGCGCGCCGCGACGATCGCCGCCGCCCGGGTCGGGCCGATTCCCGGCAGGGCTTCCAGGCTGGCCGCTTCCGCCCGGTTCAGGTCCAGGGTTGCGCCGAACAAGAGCCGCTCCGGGCCCGAGGCCGGAATTCGCGGCGTGACGTCCGGCAGCCCCCCCGGCTTCGGCACAAGAGCGAGCAACCAGAGCGCCGCAGCCAGGCCCAGGGCAGCGCGAGCCGAGTCCGACCTCGCCGCGCTCAAGCTTCCGCGCGGGGCTCGTCCGCGCCGGCTTCGAGGAACGCCGCGTGGAGCGCTCGCACGGCCAGTTCCGTGTGAGCCTCCTCGATGATGACCGATACCTTGATCTCGCTCGTCGAGATCAGCTGGATGTTGACCCCCTGCTCGGCCAGGACCTGGAACATCCGGCTGGCGACCCCGGCGTGATCCTTCATGCCCAGCCCGACGATCGAAACCTTGGCGATCTCCTGGTCCCCGTCGACGCCTGCAGCCCCGAGCGCTGTGCACTCGGCTTCGACGATCTCCAGGGACCGGCGGTAGTCCTCGCGCGAAACGGTAAAGGTGACGTCGGTCGTCCCATCCTGGGACAGGTTCTGGATGATGACGTCGACCACGATTCCCGCCTCGGAAAGCGGCGCGAAGATCCGAGCCGCGACCCCCGGGTGATCCTTTACTCCCCGGAGACGGATCTTTGCCTCATCCCGGTTGTAGGTGACGCCCGATACGAACAGGCCTTCCATGATTTCCTCCTCGGGAACCACCCAGGTTCCCTCGTCGGGCTTGAACGAAGAGCGCACGTGCAGGGGCACCCCATGGCGCATGGCAAACCGGACCGATCGGATCTGGAGCACCTTGGCTCCGAGGCTGGCCATTTCGATCATTTCGTCGTACGCGATCCGGTCGAGTTTCCGCGCGTTGGGAACCATCCGCGGGTCACTCGTGAATACGCCATCGACGTCGGTGTAGATCTCGCAAACGTCGGCGCCGAGCGCGGCCGCCACGGCGACTGCAGAGGTGTCGGAGCCACCCCGACCCAGGGTCGTGATATTCCCCGCCTCGTCGACGCCCTGGAAGCCAGCCAGCACCGCAACGGTCCCCTGGTCCAGAACATCGTGGAGACGCTGGGCGTCGATACTCGCGATGCGCGCGCGGGTATGGGCGGTGTCCGTTCGCATCCCCATCTGGCCCCCGGTCAGAGACCGGGCGGAGTAACCGAGTTGCTGGATCGCCAGGGCGAGAAGCGCGATGGTCTTCTGCTCGCCCGTGGAGAGGAGCATGTCGTATTCGCGGGGATCGGGCGCACCTCCCGCGAGGTCGCGCGCCGAGTTCACGAGAGCATCCGTCTCCCCCGCCATGGCCGACACGACGACGGCAACCTGGTTGCCGGCCTGGGCGGTCTCCACCACCCGCCGGGCCACGTTCCGAATGCGATCGAGACTGCCGACGCTCGTCCCGCCGTATTTCTGGACGATCAAGCCCATGGTTCGCCTGCCAGTGCCTCGCGCCAGCGCGCCAGCGTCTCCCGTGAAGCGGGCCCCAAACCCTTTGCGTGTAGCACACGCTCCGTCCGGGCGGCTCCCGACTCCTTGCGCTCGATCCGGACTTCGAGATGGTCGGGCGGAAGAGCCTCGGACGCCAGATCGGCCCACTCGACCGCGACGATCGAATCCGGGCCGAGGAGGTCCTGGAAGCCAACGTCGTCGAGGGCCGCGGCATCTTCGAGCCGGTAGCAGTCGACATGGGCGAGACGTCCGCCCCCCTGCACCGGGTACTCGGCAGCGATCACGAAAGTCGGGCTGGCGACCTGTCGCGGGTCGACCCCGAGACCCTCGGCCAGGCCCTTGACGAACGCCGTCTTGCCCGCCCCGAGCGGCCCGACCAGGGCAACGACCGTTCCGGGTGCGACCACGCCGGCGAGGCAGCGGGCGGCAGCGCCCGTGGCTTCAAGGCTCGGGGAATGCCAGCGCAAGGTGTCCCTCCGGCTGGGGAGACGCCGCCGCAGCGCGGAGCACCCGGCCCGTCTCGGGCAACTCGCGCGCCAGATCGCTGGCGATCAATCCCGCGGGTCCGCTTCGCGCCGCAATCCGGTCCGCGGCAAAGCCGTGCCAGAAGGCGGCCAGGGCAGCGGCCTCGAAGGGGTCGAGACCCTGACCGAGCAGCCCGACGACCATGCCGAGCAACACGTCCCCGGTGCCGCCGCTGCCGAGCGCGGGACCCCCGGTGGGGTTCACGACGAGTTCGCCCCCTGGCGAAGCGGTTACCGTCCCCGCCCCTTTCAGGAGCGCGACCGCTCCGGTGCGCTCGGCAAGGGCCCGTGCCGCGCCCGGCCGGTCCGCGTTGACCGCGCGCGAAGAACTTCCGAGCAGCGCCGCAGCTTCGCCGGGGTGCGGCGTCAATACGGTGCCCGAGGCCCGGCTGCGCAGTAGCTCTGGAGTCGCCGCGAAGGCGTGCAGCCCATCCGCGTCGAGGACGACCGGGCAATCCACGCGCTGGGTCACGGCGCGGACCAGCTTGGCGGTGTCTTCGCTCCGCCCTAGCCCAGGTCCCAACCCGAGGACGTCGCGCTCGGCCGCAAGCGCGACGAGGGCCTCCTCGCCTCCCGCGGCCAGTGTCCGGCCGGCCGTATCCGGCAACGGTGCCGTCATGGCCTCCGTGCACTTCACTTCGAGGACGTCGTTGACACCCGCAGGGCAGGCGAGGGTCACCAGGCCGGCGCCGACCCGCGTGGCCGCCTCGGCCGCGAGAGCGGCCGCACCCGTCTTGCCCTCGGATCCGGCTGCGAGCAACACGTGGCCGAAGCGGCCCTTGTGGCCCTCCGGCGGTCTCGCCGGCATCCGCGCCCCGGCGGCCGCCCGGGTCCATACCGAGGTGTTCACCGCCAGACCCGGCGCCGCGTCGGCGATCCCGATGCGCGCCACGACGATCCGGCCAGCGTGGCTGCGGCCGGGCTCGAGAGTCAATCCCAACTTGGGCAGACCGAAGGTCACCGTCGCATCGGCCCGCACCGCCCCGCCCAGGGGCTGCCCCGTGTCCGCGCAGATTCCGGAAGGAATATCGAGGGAGACCACGCGCACGTTCGGGCCGCGCGCTTTCTCCATCTTCCGGATACTCGTCGCGACGGCCTCCTCGATCGGGCGCGACAGGCCTGTCCCCAGGATGGCGTCCACGATGACGCCGCGGCGAGGACCCCGCCATGAGGGGCCTCCGATCTCGACTCCCGCCGAACGCGCCCGACGTGCATTCGCTGCCGCCTCGTTCTTCAATGCAGTCACTTCTCCGAGGAGCGCCAACCGAACGGGCACCCCGAGAAGGTGAAGGTGTCGGGCCACCACGAAGCCGTCGCCCCCGTTGTTCCCCGTACCGCAGACGAGGACCACCTCGCCCCCCTCGGGCAGGACCTCCAGCACCGTTTCCGCGGCGGCGCGCCCGGCGCTTTCCATCAGGAGATCTGCCGGCACCCCGAGGTGCTCGATCGTATGCCGATCCAGGGCGCGCATGGTCTCGGCGCCAACCAACGGCCAGCTGTGCGGCGACATCATCCGACGCGTGCGCAGAGGTCACGCAGCGCGCGGTCGAGTCCTACGAGGAACCCGCGCGCCAGGGCCGACCGGCCCACGGCGACCCATTCCGCCGCCGGACAGACGGCGAGCACCTCCGCAAGATTCCGAAACGAAAGCACCCCGCTGAGGCCGATCGAAAGCTGGAGTTTCGCGGCCAGTCTCACCGCATCGCCAAGCCGCTCGAACTCGGGGCCTTGCTCCGACGGCGGCAGGTCCACGAGCGCACCCGTGTAGAACTCGATCCCGGGGATGCTTTCGGCGTGAACCCGTTTCACCGCATCGAGGTCGGGAGAAACGACGGCGCAGGTCGGGATTCCCGCCTCTGCCAACGCACGGACGACCGGATCCAGCGGCGCACCGCGTCCGGAAAGATCCAGCGGCGCGGCCGGTGCCCCGGGAGCGCTGCTCTCCCCGGCAAGGACGACCCGGTGCGGGCGACCTTCGAGAGCGACCTTGAGCAGGGATTGGCTTGGGGGAAGCCGCAACTCGAGGCGCCGCGCGGTCCGCCGGACCTCGCGGATGTCGTCTTCGCGGACCGGCTTGAGATCCTCGTTCACCGCCAGCCGAACGACGTCCACTCCCGCGAGTTCAGCGAGGGTTGCCGCCGCCGGGAGATCGATCTCCGATGCTCCCGCTGATTCACGGAGGCTTGCCAGCCCGGTGAGTGCCAGGGTCAGTCGGGGCACGGCTAGGCCTCGGCCAGGGCGCGGCGCAGCTCCTGGGAAAGTTCCTCGGCCACTTCGGAAACACGCCGTGCGTCCTCCCCTTCGACCATCACGCGCGCCTTGGGTTCGGTCCCGCTGTAGCGAATCAGGACCCGTCCACGCCCATCGAACTCCGCCTCGAGGTCGCGAAGCGCGGCCTGGATCGAAGGGAGGTCTTCGATGGGTCGTTTCGATGCAACCGGCACGTTGAGGAGTACCTGCGGCAGCCGCTGGAATCCCTCCACGAGCTCCGAGAGCCGCCCGCCCTTCCGACTCATGATCGCGAGGGCCTGCAGCGCGGTGACGAGGCCGTCCCCGGTCGTGTTGTGGTCGAGGAAGACCAGGTGGCCGGACTGCTCGCCACCCAGGTTGCACCCCTCCCGGCGCATGGCCTCTACCACGTGTCGGTCGCCGACCGGCGTTCGCAGCAGAGATGCACCCATCGATTCGAGGGCCCGCTCCAACCCGAGGTTGCTCATCACGGTCCCCACCACCTGCCGGCCGCGCAACTCGCCTCGCTCGATGAGATCGCGCGCAAACAGCGCCAGGAGCTCGTCGCCGTCGAGGATCTCCCCCTGCTCGTCCACCAGCACGGCGCGGTCGGCGTCGCCGTCGAGGGCAATCCCGAGATCGGCGCGTACTTCGCGGACCTTCGCCGCTGTGCGCTCGGGAAACAGCGAGCCGCAGCCGTCGTTGATGTTCCGCCCGTTGGGCTCCACGCCGAGGGCGAAGACCTCCGCCCCGAGTTCCTCCAGGACGGTCGGACCCACCTTGTAGGCGGCCCCGTTCGCGCAGTCGAGGACGACGCGAAGCCCCTCGAGGGAGGAACCGGCCGGGAAGGTGTTCTTCAGGAACACCACGTACCGGCCCTCGGCGTCGTCGATGCGCCGGGCCTGGCCGATCTCGTCAGCGGGCGCTCGAAGGCTGGCCAGGTCTCCACTCGCAATGAGGGCCTCGATCCGCTCCTCGATCACGTCGGGGAGCTTGAAGCCGTCGTTCGAAAAGAACTTGATCCCGTTGTCCTCGTAGGCGTTGTGACTCGCAGAGATCATCACGCCCGCGTGGCAGCGCATGTCATGGGCGAGGAACGCCATCCCGGGGGTCGGCATCGGCCCGACCTGGATGACGTCCACCCCCATGGCGCAGATCCCTGCCGCCAGGGCATCTTCGAAAAGGTACCCGGAAAGCCGCGTGTCCTTCCCGATGATGATCCGTCGCCGTTCGCCCCCAGGCACGCGGAGCACGTGTGCAATGGCCTGGCCGAGGGCCAACGCCACTTCCGGGGTCATCGGGTGCTCGTTCGCCCGACCGCGCACTCCATCGGTCCCGAACAGTCGCTCGCTCATCCGGTCTTGGCCCCCTCTTCGCTGGCTGCGACGTCGTCAGGAGACGCAACCGGTTCCACGTCGATAATGACGGTGACGGCCTGATCGTCTTCCACCCACACGTGGTCTGCGCCGATCGACAGCTTGACCTCCCGCTCTTCGGGTCCCTCCACCTGGGAGAGGTCGATCATCTCGGTCACGACTTCCTTGAGCCGGAGAACGCGACTCCGAGCCCCGGTGAGCCACACCCGGGCAGGTTCGATCTCGACCCCGTTCAGCTTGAAGCCCTCGGGCGGTTCCCCCTGGACGTCCGCGCGAATACGCACGTTCTTCCGCCCCCGGCGCTCGAACCGCACGTCGATCTGGGAGGGCGAGCGACCCACGACCCGGAGCCCCCGGGGCAAATCGAGACGGTCGTCATCGACCTCGTAGCGGGCCCGCCCCGGCTTGGCGCCGCCCACGCTCTCGACGTATTCGAGTTCTGCCGCCGAAAGATTTCGGAACGTCGCGCGACTGCCGCGCACGCGCACGTTGATCTTCGTCGCGGTCTGGTCGGTAATCACCAGGTCGTCGGGGAGCGCGTCGAAGACCAGGGGGAGTTCGTATTCCCGCTCGACAGTAGAGCCCCCGCGAGCCATACCCCAAAGGACCATGGAGATCACGATCGCGAGCAGCGCGTAGCGCACGTTCCCGGCTCGACGTCGGCGCGCCATGGTCAGCTCGCAGTCCTCGCCTCGGCGCCTTCGTCCGGAACGGGCACGTCGTTCTGGGGGGGATCGTTCGATTCTTCAGAGAGCTCTCGCCGCTCACTGCCCAGCACATCGGACAGGGCACTGCGGAGCTCCGGCGCATCGAGGCCCTGGACGATCTCGCCTCCCATGACGAGGGAAATCGAGCCGGTCTCTTCGGACACGACGACCACCACGGCATCGGTTTCTTCGGTAATGCCGACGGCCGCCCGGTGACGCGTGCCAACCCCTTCCGGCAGGTCGTCCCGCACCGTGAGTGGCAGAATCGCCCCGGCCATGGCAATCCGACCCCGCTGCACCACGACCGCCCCGTCGTGCAGCGGCGATGCGGGCAGGAAGAGCGATACGAGGAGGTCCTTTGCCACGGCCGCATCGAGGGGCGTGCTCGCCTCGAGTTGATCGTCGAGGCCCGTTTCTCGCTCCAGGACGACCAGTCCGCCGATCCGTCGCTTCGAGAGCGTCTGGGCTGCACGCACGATTTCCTCGACGATCTGCGACTCCTGTTCGGCGGAAACCCCGCGGAACAGGCCGCGTCCCATCCGCGCCAGGGCGCGCCGGATGTCGTGCTGGAAGAGGATCACGAGGATGATGACGCCGGGCGCGAGGAGCGCATCCAGGATCAGCTGGAGCGTCACGAGTTCAAAGACGCGGGAGGCCACGAGGGCTCCGATCAATACGACCAGGCCGACCAGGATCTGGACGGCGCGGGTTCCACGGATCAGGAGCAGCAGCCAGTAGGTGCCAAACGCCACGATCCCGATGTCGAGGGTGTCGCGCACCGGGTCGTAGGTGTCCTGGAGGTAGACCCAGAACTCCTGGAGCAGATCCCAGAGCCACTCAATCATGCGGTGGCCTCCTGCAGCGCACGCCCGATGAGGACGGCACGTCGGGCGCCCGAAACTTCGTGGACCCGCACGGCGTCGGCCCCCGCGAAGGCGGCCACGGCACAGGCCGCCGCAGTGGCCGAGTCCCGCGCGGCGACGGGATCCCCGGTGAGCGTGCCCAGGAATGCCTTCCGGGACGGCCCCACCAGCACGGGAAGCCCCAGGCGCTTGCGCAGGGCGCCGACCCCCGCCACAAGCTTCAAGTTATGCTCGAGCTTCTTGCCGAAACCGATCCCCGGATCAATACAGATCCGCGCGTCGGCCACACCCGCCTTCCGTGCCGCGGCGACACTGGTTTCGAGTTCGTTGCCGACCTCGGCAATCGGGTCCTCGAAGACCGGCGACTCCTGCATCGTCTCGGGCGTTCCCCGCATGTGACCCAGGATCAATCTGGCGCCCCGGCCCGCAGCCACCGCAGCCAGATCGGGGTCGTGGGCAAGGCCCGAGACGTCGTTGACGATCGTCGCCCCGGCATCGAGTGCTGCCGCCGCGACCGCGGCCTTGCGCGTGTCCACGGAGATCGGCGCGTCGAAGCGCTTTGCGAGCGCCTCGATCAGCGGAATGACGCGCGCGCGTTCGACTTCCGCCGACACCGCGCGCGCACCCGGCCGCGTCGATTCGCCGCCCACGTCCAGGACATGCGCACCGGCCTCGAGCATCGCACCGGCCGCGTCGACCGCGTCCTCGATCCGCACCTGCTCCCCCGCAGAAACGTAGCGCCCGCCGTCCGAGAAGGAGTCCGGCGTCGCGTTCAGGATTGCGACGATCGTAACCCGCTCGCTCGGGAAGATCGTCTCCATAAGTCCCCTTCTATCGCTAGCTCGGCACGGGCTCGGGAAGTTCATCCCCCGAAATCCCGGACGGCTTCGTGTCCTGCGCCGGCTCGGGCGGCGCGTCGTTCTTGGGATCGTTGGGGGGAATCGGCGTGGGCAGCGGGGGCAATTCCTCTCCGCGCTGGAGCGCCAGGAGTTCCCGGGAGTCGAGAGTCTCCCGCTCCAGGAGCGCCAGGCACATCCGGTCGAGCAGGTCCCGGTTGTCCTCGAGGAGCTGCTTCGCTTCGTCGTACGCAGCCATCAGAATCGAAGAGACTTCTTCGTCGACCTCCCGCGCCTTGCTCTCGCTGTATTCCTTGCGCTGCACGAAATCGCGACCAAGGAACACGTCGCCCTCGTCGTCGCCGAGCGCGACGGGGCCGATGCGCGGGCTCATCCCGTATTGGCACACCATCCGGTGGGCACTTTCCGTGGCTTGCTTGAGGTCGTTGGCCGCGCCGGTCGAGGTATGCCCAAAGACCAGTTCTTCGGCGGCCCGCCCCCCCATGGCGTGCTTGATGCGCGCGAGGAGCTGGTCGTCGGTGAGCGTGTAGCGGTCCTCTTCCGGCATGGTCAGCGTCACCCCGAGCGCCATGCCCCGGGGAATGATCGTGACCTTGTGCACGGGGTCGGCGCCCGGCGTGAGCATTGCAACGATGGCATGCCCGGCCTCGTGGTAGGCCGTCTGGCGCTTGTCCTCGTCCGTCATGATGAGGCTCTTGCGCGCGGTCCCGAGGAGGACCTTGTCCTTGGCCTCCTCGAAGTCGTGCATCGCGACCTCTTCCGCGTCGCGGCGTGCGGCCAGGAGCGCCGCCTCGTTGACCAGGTTCTGGAGATCGGCGCCGACGAAGCCCGGGGTCCCCCGGGCGATGGTCTCGAGGACCACGTCTTCCGACAGGGCCACGAGGCGGGTGTGAACGCGAAGGATCTCGATCCGGCCGCGCAGATCGGGGCGCGGACCCACCCCCCGTCGGTCGAAACGCCCGGGGCGCAGGAGCGCTGGATCGAGCACGTCGGGGCGGTTCGTCGCCGCGATCATGATGACGCCCTCGTTGGCTTCGAAGCCATCCATCTCGACCAGGAGCTGGTTCAGGGTCTGCTCGCGCTCGTCGTGGCCGCCGCCCAGGCCGGCACCACGGTGGCGGCCAACGGCGTCGATCTCGTCGATGAAGATGATGCAGGGCGCGTTCTTCTTCCCCTGGAGAAAGAGATCGCGGACACGGGAGGCGCCCACCCCGACGAACATCTCGACGAAGTCGGAGCCCGAGATCGAATAGAACGGCACGCCGGCTTCGCCGGCAACGGCGCGCGCCAGGAGGGTCTTTCCGGTACCCGGCGGACCCACGAGCAGGACGCCCTTGGGAATGCGCCCGCCGAGCCGTGTGAATTTCTTGGGCTCACGGAGAAACGCGATGATCTCCTCGAGCTCGAACTTGGACTCTTCCACGCCGGCCACGTCTTCGAAGGTCACCTGCTGCTGGTTCTCGGTCAGCAGTCGCGCGCGGCTCTTGCCGAAGGTCATGGCCTTCCCGCCGCCCGACTGCATCTGCCGGATGAAGAAGATCCAGAGGCCGATGAAGAGGAGGAGCGGGAACCACATGATGAGAATCTGGCGCCAGAAGCTGCTCTCGGGCTTCGGCTGGGCCTTGATCTCGACCCGCTTGGCGACGAGGGTGTCGATGAGGTCCTGGGTCACCGCCGGGGCGAAGGTCTTGAAGACGCCGTCGTCCGTGGTCTTGACCTCGATATTGCCCTCCTCGATGACGACGGAGGACACCCGGTCCTGGTCGACCAGCGCCAGGAACTCGGTGTAGTCCTTTTCCTGCACCGGGGGCTCGCCTTGCCGCAGCATGGTGACGAGCAGCAGGATCATTCCGAGAATGACGACCCAAAGGGCCATGTTCTTGTAGAACTGCTGGTTCAAGAGGCCTCCGGCACGGGCGCGGGGGGCGAAAAAGCCCCGTAGGCGCCAAAGCTTAGCACGAGGTCTGCAGCCGGAAGCCCTCCGGCCGTCGCACCAGGATCCGATGCCCGGGGAGTTCCAGGCGCTTGCCCGGTTCCGCCGTGGCGAGGAACCTGCAGATCCGCTCCAGGTGCCGGCGGGTGACATGCCGGCCCGCTCCGACGCGGACCAGGGCTGCCCGGGCCACCCGGCGCGACAAGGCCGGCGGCAAGGCCCGCCAGTCCTTCCCATCGATCACGAGCGCTTCCCCGTCCGCCGAGAAGCGGGCCGCGATCTCCTGTTCGACTCTCGCCTCGATCCATTCGCTGTCCCGTCTCTGGCTATCGGCAAGTTCGGCCAGAACCCTGAGGAGTTCCGGGTTGAAATCGCGCGCGAG
>JAYZFQ010000009.1:0-23074 GCA_036336695.1 Myxococcota bacterium | reverse complement strand
GTGCTCGCCTTCTTCCTCGCCGGGTTGGCTGCCGGAAGCCTGTGCGGGGGGCGTTTTGCTGTCCGACTCGAGCGACCGCTCCAGACCTTCTTGACCCTGCAGTGTGTACTCCTCGGGTATGCGGGCTTTGCTCTGGTCGTCCTCGTGAACCTTCCCACGACCACTCCCTTCTTCAGCGGTCTCGTCGAATACTGGGGCGCGTACCGGGGTTTCCAACTCGGGGCGGCCACGAACTGGGAGTGGATCCTGAAGCTCTACGTGGGGCTTCCGTTGTTTCTCTATGGACTTCCCACCTTCCTGATGGGGCTTTCCTTCTGCGTGCTTCAGCGGGCGGTCCAGGACGATGTGCGCACGAGCGGGTTCAAGGTGGGTGCGCTCCAGGCCGCCAACATCGGTGGCAACGTGGCAGGGAGTCTTTTGACCGGCATTTTTCTGCTGAGTTGGACTGGCACTGCCGGTTCCTTTCGCTTCCTCCTGTTCCTGGGGTTCGGTTTCGCGGCGCTGGGAATCTTCTGGTACGGGTTCCGGGGTCGCTTTGGAGCGCTCGCGGCTGTCCTGCTGGTGGTGGCGTTCGTCGCGCCGAGCCAGGTGGAACTCTGGCAGCGGCTCCACGGCGCCCCTGAAGGCGGCCAGACCTTCATCGAAGAAGACGGCACCGGCGTGGCGGTCATTTCCCCCGACGGCGGAAGGAAGCGGCTTTCGGTCAACGGCAAAGGTCATAGCTGGCTGCCCTTCGGGAACATGCACAGTGTCCTCGGCGCGCTTCCCGCGGCACTCCACGCGGCGCCCGTCGACGTCGCGATCGTGGGTCTCGGTTCGGGAGACACGGCCTGGGCGGCGGGTTTCCGCCCGGAGACGCGCCGCGTGGTGGTGTTCGAGGTCGTCGCACCCGAGCGAAGCCTGCTCGAGCAGGTCGCCTCTCCGGCGCTGCCCGATCTTCAGCGGTTTCTGGCCGATCCGAGGCTCGATTTCCGGGTGGCAGACGGTCGCAACGCGCTGCTTCACGAGGACGTGTCCTACGACTTGATCGAAGCAGATGCGCTGCGTCCGACCAGTGCCTACTCGGGAAACGTGTACTCGGTGGAGTTCTTCGAGTTGGCGGCGAAACGCTTGAAGCCCGGCGGGGTGATGTGTACGTGGGCGCCGACCCCGCGTATCCGCGCCGCCTTCATGCACGTGTTTCCGCACGTGCTGGAGTTCCAGCAGGGCAGGGTGCTCCTGGGAAGCCGCGACCCGATCGAGGTCGCGGAAACGGACTGGCAGCAGCGGCTCGGCACTTCAGCAGCGCGCGACTACCTCGGCCCGCAGCTCATCGAACAGGTGAAGCTTGTCGCCGGGACCGCGGGGGATGCGACTGAACTCCCGGGCAAAGAGGTTCCGGCGAACCGGGACCTCTTCCCAAGAGACGAATTTCTCAACGAGGACTGATCGCCGTTCCGGCCCTCGTTGCTTCGTCAGGCAGCGGGATGCTGGGTGTCACGCACGAACCCCGGGCATTTCTGGGCGGCCGCCGGCAGGTCTTCCAGCGTGAGTTTCTCGGCGATCTCCGCCTTGGTCGGGCCCAAGCGCGCCGCGAGCGGAGCGAGTTGCTCCAGGTCGAAGCCGTAGAGGCTGGCGGCGTTGAGGGCGAGCATCTTCTGGATCTCGTCGGGATCGACACCCTCGAAGGTGAGTCGCAAGTGTTCGCGGGTGTACGGATACGAGCCTTCGACATGAGGGTAGTCGCTGCCCCACATGATCGAGTCGACGCCGACCTGGTGGCGGACGGCACATTCTCTGGGGGGCAGGAAGCTTGCCCCGATGTGGCACTGTCGTGCGAAGTATTCCGTGGGCGTGAGCGACATCTTGGCAACCGTGGGGCCGCCGAAGATGTACTCCGAGCACTGGTCGTTGTGCTTCATCCGGTCGTAGAAATGGTCGAGTTGCTGGAGGACTCCGGGTGCCCAGCTCAATCCCGTTTCCGTGAGTACGAACTGCAGGTTCGGGTGCCGGTCGAAGACGCCGCTGAACATGAGGTGCCACAACGCCCGATGTGCCCACCAGGTCACCTCGAGCATGAACATCGCGAGGGAGTGGGGGAGGTAGAGCCCGAAATCCGGTGTCGCGCTGCCGCTGTGGTGGTTGAGCGGCATGCCCAGTTCCTCGCATACGGCGAAGATCGGCTCGTAGCGGGGGGCGTAGAGCGGTTCGATCCCCGAGCCGGGCGGCGCCCCGGGGAGCAGGACGCCTCCGGTCAGACCGTTTTCCTTGGCCCACCGGATCTCTTGGACGGACTCCTCGACGAAGGGCAGGAAGATCTGGGCGACTCCGGCCCGCCGTCCCGGGAGTTCGCGGCAGAAATCCGCCAGCCAGCGGTTGTAGGCCTGGATCCCCGCCCAACGGCGCTCGTAATCGTCGCCGACGGCCGCCTCTCCGAACTCGCTCATCATGTTGGGTGCGAAGGGCGGGGACGTGTTGGGGAAGATGACTTCGGCGACGACGCCGTCGGCCTCGGTCTCCCGGAGCCGCCGTTCGCTGTCCCAGTTCCGGTTGCCATCGACGTCCGGGTCTCCATCCACACCGATGCTCCGATCGCCCATGACCTGGCGCATCATCTTCGCGAGCTGCTCGCTGGTCGCCAGCCATTCCTGGAAATCGGGCTGCCATTTCTGCGCGAGGTACGGGCCATAACCCGCGGGTTCCGGTCCCGCGTGGGTGTCGGCGGTAATGAGGAGGTATCGGTCGAGGGCGTCGAGCGGATTGGGCATGGGGATGCTTTCTTTTCGGGGCGGCAAGCGTAGCCCAGGCGACCGAATCCATCCCGGGGAGGTCACGGCGTCCATCAACTCGTGGCGGCGCGCAGGGCTGTGGTATCCCTACCGCCCTGATGGCGGTGCGGGACCACGGGGACTTCGATGCTGTCGTCGTCGGATCGGGCCCCAACGGGCTGGCCGCGGCGATCGTCCTGGCGCAGGGCGGCGCTTCGGTGCTGGTGCTCGAAGCTTCGGAAGAACTCGGCGGGGGGACGCGGACGGCCGAGTCAACACTGCCGGGCTTCCGGCACGACGTGTGCTCCGCCGTCCACACCCTCGGAATCCTGTCGCCCTTCTTCCGTAGCCTGTCCCTGGACGCGCACGGGCTCCGCTGGGTGCGCCCGCCCGCATCCCTCGCTCACCCGATGGAGGACGGCCCGGCGGTGATGCTCTGGCGTTCCCTGGATCGCACCTGCGCCGGTCTCGGACCGGATGGCGAGGCCTACCGCGCGCTGCTGGCGCCGCTGCTACGCGACCCGCATGGTCTGCTGGCCGATGCGCTCGGCCCGCTCGGGATTCCCCGGCATCCCCGCGCCTTTGCGTACTTCGGATGGAACGGGTTGTGGCCGGCGACGTGGCTTGCCCGCACGCGTTTCCGCGGGGCGCGCGCCCGGGCACTGTTTGCCGGCTGTGCGGCGCACAGCGTGCTGCCCCTGAACCGCTTCTTCACCGGGGCCCTGGGGCTGATGTTCGCGCTGGCCGGTCACGTGGAGGAGTGGCCCGTGGCGGAGGGGGGTTCCGCCGCGATCTCGACGGCCCTCGCATCCGTTCTCGCGGCGCATGGCGGGGTGGTGCGCACTGGCGTCCGCGTGCGGTGCCTGGACGATCTTCCGCCGGCGCGGGTCTACCTCTTCGACACCAGCCCCGACCAGGTGGCGGCGATCTGCGCAGGCGTCTTGCCCGGCCGCTATGTGCGCCGGATGCGGCGCTACCGCTACGGGCCGGGGGCCTTCAAGCTGGACTGGGCCCTCGACGGTCCGATTCCCTGGAAGGATCCGACGTGCCTGGAGGCTTCGGCGGTGCACGTCGGCGGCAGCCTCGAAGAGATCGCTGCCGGAGAGGCCGCGATGTTTCGCGGCGATCACCCGGAGCGGCCGTATCTCATCGTGTGCCAGCAGAGCCAGTTCGATCCGGGGCGCGCGCCCGCGGGCAAGCACACCGGCTATGCCTACTGCCACGTGCCCGGGAACTCCGAGCGAGACATGACCGGAGCGATCGAGCGCCAGGTCGAGCGTTTCGCACCGGGGTTTCGCGATCGCATCCTGGCGCGCAAGGCGACGGGTCCCGTCGACTTCGCCCGCTACAACCCGAATTACGTCGGCGGGGCGATCACCGGAGGGGTTGCGGACGCAACGCAACTGTTCACGCGCCCCGTGGCGCGGTTCAACCCGTACACCACGCCGAACCCGCGGGTGTTGATCTGTTCGGCCGCAACGCCGCCTGGAGGCGGAGTCCACGGGATGTGCGGCTATCACGCGGCGCGCACGGCGCTCGGGCGCATCGAGCGTTTCGAAGCGGCGCGCCTTTCCGGATGATAGGGTGAGTGGCCCATGCCGATCGATGAAAACGCCGTTCCCCCGTACCCGGTTCGCGACCTGCTCGCCCAGCCGTTCGCCGAGCGACTCCGCCTCGTCTGCAAGACCTGGGCATACCAGGTCTACGCGACGCCCTTCCCGGTCTACGCCGGGTACTGGCTGAAATACCTGCTGTTCTACGCCGGCGGATGGGCCTTCTTCTGCTCGTTCACGCCGGGCATGGGTTCCCCCCTCGCGATCGGTTCCTGGGCCTTCACGGCCATCGCGTTCCAGAAGGCCGTGCTGTGGTCCCTGTGTTACGAGTCACTGGGTTTCGGTTGTTCTTCGGGACCGATGACGGGGCGCATCTGGCCCCCGTTCGGCGGGTTCCTGCACTTCCTTCGACCGGGCACCACGAAGCTTCCCTTCTTTCCGGGGCTTCCGGTGTTTGGTGGCATCCGACGCACCTGGCTCGATGTCGCGCTCTACGCGGCGACCCAGGTCTGCCTGCTTCGCGCGCTCCTCGCGCCCGAGATCTCGCCGGAGATGCTGCTGCCCCTGGTGATCCTGCTGCCGCTGCTGGGGATCACGGACAAGACGCTCTTCCTGGCGGCTCGTGGAGAGCATTACTACGTCGCCCTGGTGTGCCTGGCGGTGGCCAGCGCGGGAGATCTCTGGCTCTCGGCGTGCAAGGTCCTCTGGGTCGCGATCTGGTTCTGGGCCGCCACCTCGAAACTGAATCACCACTTCCCGTCGGTGATCGCGGTCATGCTGACCAACAGCCCCTTCGTGCCAATCTGGCTGCGGAAGCGCCTCTTCCGCGGCTATCCCGATGACCTCCGGCCTTCGCGGGTGGCCGCCGGGATGGCGCACATGGGGACGTTGACGGAATACACCTTCCCCTTCGTCCTGTTGTTGAGCGACGGCGGCCTGGTGACGGCGGGTGCGCTGGTGGTGATGCTCGGTTTCCACTCGTTCATAGCCGGCAACATGCCGAGTGGGATGCCCGTGGAGTGGAACATCATGATGGTGTTCGGCGGGTTCTTCCTCTTTGGCCACCATCCCGAAGTCAGCGTGCTGGCTCTGGGCGCCATGCCGCTCCTGGTGCTCTTCCTCTTCGTGTGTCTCGTTGCGGTTCCGCTCTACGGCAACCTCTTCCCGGCGCAGGTGTCCTTCTTGAACGCGATGCGTTACTACGCCGGGAACTGGGCCTACAGCGTCTGGCTCTTTCGCGGCGACAGCGCGCGAAAACTCGACACTCTCGTCAAGGCTGCGGGTCTGATGCGGGACCAGTTCGAGAAGGCGCTGCCGGACGAGGAGGCGGTGGATTCCGCGATGATGATGATGCCCGCGATGCGTTTCTTGCACCTGGAGGGGCGCGTTTTGCACGAGGCGGTTCCCCACGCCGTCGACGACATCGAACAGTACGATTGGATGGAGGGAGAGATCCTCGCCGGGATCGTCCTGGGTTGGAACTTCGGCGACGGACACCTCCACGATCTTCAACTGCTGAACGCGATCCAGGAGCAGTGCGGCTTCGAGCCCGGGGAACTTCGGGTCGTGATGGTGGAGTCTCAGCCGCTCTTCGGTGCGTCGATGGCGTGGACCGTTGCCGACGCGGCGTCGGGTGTGTTGAAGCGGGGGGAGACACGCATCGCCGACGTCCGGGATTTTCAGCCCTGGCCGACCGGCCGGCACGCCGAGGCTTTTCGGTCGAACCCGAACGCCTAGTCGAGGTAGCCGAGGGCGCGGAGGGCCTCGCGTTCTTCGTCGGTGATGGGATCGGGGTGCCCCCCGCGGAGGGCCAGGCGGTCCGCGTGGCGTAGCGTCTCCAGGCGTTGCTCGAGTTGCCGCCGCTCGGCCTGGTAGGCCGGGTCCCGGGCCAGGTCGATCTCCTCCGCGGGATCCGAGCGCAGATCGTAGAGCCGGATCTCCCGGGTGGTCCGGTTCTTCACGAGCTTCATGCCGTCCACGACGATCGATGCACGCTCGCCGTCCCGCTCGAGAGGCGACTCCACGATGGCGAAAATCTCGCGACCCGTCGGTACGGGGTCTCGCAGGTCCGTTCCGCGTCGTCGCGGATCGGGTTCCGCACCGATCGCGGCGGCGAGCGTGGGAACGATGTCCAGGTGCTGGACGTAGTCGGCCCGCCGTCCCGAGAATCGTTTGCCGTGTTTGAGCACCAGGGGGACGTGGGTGAGTCCGTGGTGGAGTCGACCGACGTGAGAGAAGTAGAAGTCGTGTTCTCCCATGCCCTCGCCGTGGTCGGCGGTGAAGAGGACGAGCGTGTCTTCGTACAGCCCGGTCTCCTCGAGTGCTGCGATCAAGCGGCCGAACTGGTGGTCGAAGAAACGGATCTCGCCGTCGTACTGCCACACGTAGTGATGGTAGTTGCGGTGGCCGGGCAGTTGCTGGTGGAAGGGGATCCCGCCGGCACCGCTTCGCGATCGGTTGACCCGGAGTTCGCGCTGTTCCTCGGGCGGTCCGGACACCGCCGCGGCGAATTCCGGCGGGGCGGCATACGGCCCGTGGGGATCCTGGTAGTGGACCCACAGGAAGAAGGGTTTGCCCGCGACCCGTTTTTCCCGGATCACGGCGATGGCGCGGTTGGTGGTTGCTTCGGCGGTGCGTTCGGGCTGGGGGCGGATGAGTTCGCGCTGGTTCATGTCGTCGTCGTAGGAGTCGAAACCCTGGGCCCACCCCTGTCCGTCGCGCCATCGGTCCTTTTGCCGCAGCAGGTAGTTGCTCACCACGGCGTGGGTGCTGTAGCCGGCGCGACGCAGGATCTCCGCGAGGGTGTCGATTTCCGCCGGCAGCGGGATCTGCTCGAGCGCGCGCGTCTCGTGGGGGAGGAAGCCGGTCAGGATGCTCGAGAAGCTCGTGTGCGTTTGTGGCGCGTGGGAGAACGCATTCTCGAACACGAACGCAGCTTCGGAAAATGCGTCGATATTCGGCGATGTGTCGCGCGGGTAGCCATAGATGCCGAGGTGATCCGCGCGAAGCGTGTCCGCGGTGATCAAGACGATGTCCGGTCGTTCGCGGGGTGTCTCGGTCGGCCCGCACCCGAGGGACGCCAGCATACCCGCGACCGCGGCGCCGGTTTTCCATGTGCCCGGCCGTTTCAGCGGGGTACCGCCTGGAAGCCCGCTGCGCTTCGGCCGCAGTGGTGGAACGCTGTGGTCAGGAGCATGCGGTCCATCCAGCGGGGCCTCATAGCCGGTCTTCCCCGAGGAGGTCCGCCGGGGACACGAGGTCTACCGTCCCCAGGTAACCCCCGCCCGATGCGATGGCATCGTGGACGCCGTAGCCGAGCAGTTCCTGGGAGCGGCGCGGCAGGTCGCGGACCGTGTCGGGCGAAGCGCTGAGGCACTGGTTCTCCTCCGTTCGCAGCCAGCCGACCGTGTAGCTGAAGTGCATGCCGCGCCTCCAGGCGGAGGCGGTGGAATTGGGGCCGCCCCCGTGGATCGTCGAGCCGAGGTACAGCACGGCGGAACCGGCTGGCATCTCCGCCACGGCGATTTCTTCCAACTCGGGTTGACGGTCAGCGGGCCAGTGGTTGCTTCCCGGAACGATCCGCGTCGCGCCGTTCTCGGCCGTAAAATCCGCCAGCGCGATGACTGAAGCGACCTGGATCTCAGGATGGGGTCGGGGCAGGAAGGACCAGACGAGTTCATCGCGGTGAAACATCTGTTGTTCGGCTCCGGGCCCGCGTTCCATCACGTGCGCAATGTTCACCTGGTAGCTGGCGCAGAAGGGGCCGAGGATCCGGTCGCAGATCTCCATGTAGGTGGGGTGGGGCAGGATTTCCGCGGCGAAGACCCGTGATTTGGCCGCCATGGCAGTCAGGTGACGCGTCTTGTCCCCGAAGAAGGCCGAGACGATCGGGTTCACGAAGGATCGCGCTGGGTCGACGTTTTCGAGGAGCGGGTCGAGTTCGGCGTTGAAGCGTGCCAGGGTGTCGGCGTCGAGGAAGTCGTCGACGATGATGGCGCCGTGTTCCTGGAGGAGCTGGGTCATGACGTCGAAGGAAGCCGTCGCCGGAACGTGGGGGACCTGGGTCATGGCATGGCTCTCCTAGGCAAGCGCGTCACCGTATTCTGGCACGAAATCGGGCGGGGGCGCCCGATGAAGCGGGCCGGACCTAGGCGCGGACGACCTGGCCCCCGTCGACCCACAATGTCTGTCCCGTCACGTAGGCCGCGTCGTCGCTGGCGAGAAAGACCGCGGCGCGGCCGATGTCGGTTTCTGGATCGCCCATCCGGCCGAGGGGGATCTTTGCGAGGACGTCGGCGCCCAGATCCGGATTGTCTTCGAGGAAGTCCTTCACGCCCGGTGTCAGTGCGCTCGGGCAGAGGGCGTTGGCGCGGATGCCCTCGGCGCCCCATTCCCGGGCCGCGATCCCCGTGAGGGTCCGGAGGGCCTCCTTGACCGCGGCGTAGGCGGCGAACCCCGCGCCTCGTTCCGTGCCGGCCATCGAGCAGAGGTTGATGATGCTGCCCCGGCGTTCCTTCAGGTGGGGAAAACAAGCTGTCATGAAATAGAAACTTCCCATGAGGTCGACCGAAAGCTTTTCCTGCCAGTCGTTTTCCGCGTGGTCGAGCAGGGGCTTGTACGCACCGTCCCGTCGGGCTCCCGTTGCGTTGTTGACCAGGATGTCGATTCCCCCCAAGGCATCGACGGTGCGTTCCACGGTGTCTTCGACCTCATCGCGCCGGCTCACGTCGCACCGGAAGGCGAGGGCGCGTGCGCCGCGCGCCTCGATCGCGCCGGCGGTCTCGGTACCCGACGCTTCTTCGAGTTCCGCGACGCTGACGGCGGCTCCCTCGGCTGCAAAAGCGAGTGCGATGCCGCGGCCGATGCCGCGGCCGGCGCCGGTGACCAGGGCGACGCGTCCCGCGAGGCGGCCCACGCGTCAGGCCCGGGCGTTTCGCCGTTCGGCGAGAGGCCTCGCGGCGCGGAGAAGTTTGGAACGCATGGCTTCCTCGCGGGGTATCCTACCAGACATGCCCGAACCCAAAGACGCGCCGGGGGTGTCGTCCGATCTCCGTCCGCGAACCTCGGCGGAGAAGGAAAGCTTCTCGTCCGGGGGCAACCGGCAGCGGATCTACTTGCGGGGCAAGTGGGGACTCGCCGTGGATACCGCGGTTCTCTGGGCGACCGGGTACTCGCTCATGACCAAGCAGTACGCGGCGGCCCAGGGGCTGTCCTACCAGTCGACGCTGATCCTCACGACGATCGGCGCGCGCACGGGGAAACTGCGCCGCGCGGGCCTTCCCTACTTCCAGGTCGGCGAGGATCGGGTCGTTCGGGGCAGCAACGGCGGGGGGCCGACGGATCCGCACTGGTGCTTCAACGTCCGGGCCCACCCGGCCGCCTGGGTCCGTATCGGATGGAAGACCTACCCGGTGCGCGCCCACGTCGCCGCGGGAGACGAGCGTGAGCGCTTGTTCGAGGTGCTCTCGCGCCTGAGCGAGACGACCCAGATGTACCAGCGCATGTGCGCGCCCCGGGAGCTGCCGCTGGTGGTGCTGCGGCCCTGGCCGACCGGCGGGGCCTGAAGCACGCCCGCAACGCCGGGGAGGCCGCCGGGGCGGCCGGGCCGCGCGGGATCTCCTAGGCTTTGCGATGGTGGGGATGCGGCGCTTCGATCGCAAGTTCGGTGTGGATCTCGTGCGCGAGTTGCCCGAAGCACCGGCGGTGTACCTCTTCAAGGACGAGGCCGGGCGCGTGTTGTATGCCGGGCAGTCCCGCAACATCCGGCGCCGGCTGGCGAGCTACCGCACTGCCGGCCGACGCAAGGCCCACCGGAAGATGCGCCTGCTCGTGCGCGAAGCGCATTCCCTCGAGGTCCGTCTCCAGGAAACGGAACGCGAGGCGCTCCTGGCCGAGAATGCGCTGATCCGCTCTCTGCGTCCTCGGTACAACGTCGACGGTGCGTTCGATTTCCTGTACCCGGCCATCGGTGCGGGCCAGGACGGCGACCGGGTGCTGCTCGCCATCTCGAGCCGCCCCGAAGCGATGGAAGCACTCGGGCTGCGCTGGCACGGGAGCTTCCGCCCGCGGCTCCGGGCGCGGGCCGCTTTCGACGCCCTGGCGGACTTGTTGGGGCGCTGCGGGCACGTCGAGCCGCGCTCGCGGCTTCCCCGGGCGCCCCGGCCCCGGGGGTCGCGGCTCGTCGCTGTGCGCCGGGTGCCCCCGGGCCTGCTCGAGGCCACCCACGATTTCCTGGCGGGGACGTCACGCGACCTGCTCGCGAGCCTCGTCGCGCACCTGCTCGAGAGCCGCCAGGCGCGAAGCGAGGGGGAGCAGGTCCAGGAAGCCCTCGACTGCCTCGACGACTTCTGGCAGCGCGACATCACCGGGCTGCGAGATGCCCTGCGCGCGGTGGGAAGCCCGGCCGGTTTCGTGCCCCGCGAACGGCGCGACGCGCTGTTCATCGAGGCCCGGCTGGCTCGCGGCGTTTCGGAGGGGGCGAAGCCGCCCCCCGGTTAGCCGAGGACCCGGTCGAAGACCTCCTCGTTGAAACCCACGAGCACGGTCTTGCCCTTGCGGATCGTCGGTGCGCGCAGGTTGCCGGTGGGACCGAGCATGGCCTCGATCACGTCCTTGCTCGCCTTGCCACCGGAGAACTCACTGACCTTCTTGCCCTTGGCCACGACGATCTTCGAGGCCTGCTTGGCGAGTTCGGCGGCTTCCTTCTTCGCGAGCTTGCGGCTCGCGGGGACGATCTCCCGCGCTTCGATGCCCTTGGCGTCCAGGAACTTGGACGCTCGAACACAGGACGTTCAGCCCTTTCGGTGGTAGTACCAGTCGATCTTCTTGGCCATTTCGGGACTCCCCTCGCAGGTTTCCGGACCCGGACGCCGCGAAGCATAGCGAAGGGTCGGCCCGGTCGTCGCGGGGGACGGTCCCCGCTGCGCCACTATCGATCGACGAGGCCCATGACGTCGTTGTCGGCGCCCTCGGGGGCGGCGATCTCCACGATCCGTTCGTCGACGTCGTCGTATTCGACGCGCAAGGCGCGGCACATGGTGGCGTGCATTTCGTACAGGCAGGTGATGTAGGTGAGTTCGAGAATTTCCTCGTCGGAAAGCTCCGCCTTCAGCGCGGAGAAGATCGGGTCGGGAACGCGTCCCCCGTCCAGGACGAGGCAGTCGGTGTAGGCGAGCACGGCGCGCTCGATGGGCGAGAAGCAGTCGGCGACCTGCCAGGAGGGGATGGCTTCGATCTGTTCCTCGGTCAACCCGACGCCACGCGACGACTTGCAGTGTTGGGAAAAGACGAACTGGCTTCCGCGGTCGAATCCGGCGCGCGTCTGGCCGAGTTCCCGGAGCTTGGGGTCGAGCTTGCGTTTGCCGCTCCGGTAGAACTGGAAGCCGGCAACGCAATGGTCGAAGCACTCGGGGACGAGGGCGAAGACCGTCCACCAGTTGCCGGGGGTTCCGGTTGCGGTACCGGGGTGGGTGGTCGGTTCCCGGTCGCCGAAGAGCATGTCGTACAGCCGTAGTGCAACGGGGTGGGCTTCGCTGCGAGGGACCTCTCGTAGTCGCGGCATGTCGGATTTCCTTCCTTCGGGTTGACGTCCCGGTGATCTTACACCTGCGGTATGCTGGGAATGAGTCACGGGGCGATGCAGCTCCGAAGCATCCATGCTGCGATCCATCGCCCTTCTTCTCACGATTCCGACCGGTTTCACCGGTCTCGTGTACGAGGTCACCTGGCAGAAGTACCTCGCCACGCTGCTGGGGTCGCATAGCGAAGCCACCGCGTCCGTGCTCGCCATCTTCCTGGGGGGGCTCTCGGTCGGCTACGCCCTGTTCGGTCGGGTTGCGCAACGCCACGTGGCACGCGCCCGGGCCCGGGGCCAATCGCCGAGGCTGTTGATCCTGTACGCCGTCGTGGAGATTGCCATCGGCGTCTACGCGCTCTGTTTCCCGGTGCTGTTCGGAGTCGTCCAGGAACTTTCCTACCGGTTGCCTCAGGAATCCTTCATCGGCTCCTTCGTGACCGACGTCGGCCTGAGCGCCTTGCTGGTGGCGCCACCCACGGTGCTGATGGGGGCCACGATCCCGTTGCTCACCCAGGCCCTGGCCCGCGGGATCGAGGACGCGACGCGATTCCACGCCTGGGTCTACGCCTTCAACACCGCGGGCGCCTTCGGAGGGGCCCTGGCGGCCGGCTTCGTCCTGATCCCGCTGCTCGGTCTCGCGCCCGTCATGTGGTCCATGAGCGCCATCAACATCCTGGTGGGTGCGCTGTTTCTGGTGCTCGGCCGGCGCGGCGATGCGGCGGGTGCGTCGGTGCAGGAGGACGCCGCGCCCCCGGTCCGCGGCGTGGGCGATCTCTACGTGGTCGCGTTGCTCGTCGGCTTCGGCATGATGGCCGTCCAGACCGTGGTGATCCGGGTCGGGGGGCTTTCCTTCGGTTCGTCGGAGTTCGTCTTCTCCACGGTCGTCGCCGTCTTCGTGCTCTGCATCGCCATCGGCAGTTCGGCCGTCTCGCTCCTGTCCGCGAGGATCCGGCCCTTCCACGTCTGGGCGGTTGCATGGGCGTTGGTCGCGATCCTTGCAGTCCTGTACCCGAACATCGGGGACATGCCCTACTGGGCTCACCGGCTGCGGGTCAACTTCCCGAGTCAGATTTCGGCCTTCCTGCCGTTCTACCTGTCCGGTTTCGGCGCGCTGCTCCTCGTCCTGGGCCCCGCGGTGGTGTGTTCGGGGGCGCTGCTGCCGTTGCTCTTCCACTGCCTGCGCGGCCAGGTCGGAGATCTCGGCGCCGTTGCGGGGCGTCTCTATGCCTGGAATACGGTGGGCTCGCTCCTCGGCGCGCTCCTGGGGGGGTACCTCCTCCTCTTCTGGCTGAATCTCGACGATGTCTTCCGGGTCGCGATCGCGTCGCTCGTCGCGTCTGCCGCCTGGCTCGTCGTCCGGGTCTCGGGCCGGCCCCTCGCCCTCGGCGCAGGGCTGGCCGCTGCGGGGTTGGCCGGGGTGGCCCTGCTCCCCGACTGGTCGGCGCACATGCTGTCGGTGGGGCTCTTCCGCAAGCGCGTTGAGAGTCCGGTTACTTATGCCGGACCTACCGCGGCGAGGCGGTCCGCGGCCCTGACCACGAAGATGCTGTTCTACACGGACGGGCCTTCGAGTTCCGTCGCGATCGAGGAGGGGCTATCCCGGACCGGAGAGTTGAGCCGGCACATCAAGACCAACGGGAAGTCGGATGGCTCCACGGTCATGGACTACGCGACGATGTCCCTGGCGGGTGTCGTTCCGGCGCTCCTGGCCGACAACCCGCGCAGCAGCTTCGTGATCGGTTTCGGCACCGGGGTGACGGCGGGGGCGCTGGGTCGGGTTCCCACGATGGAGCGGGTCCTGGTGGCGGAGATTTCTCACGGGGTGATCGAGGGCGCCCCGATCTTCGATCCGGACAACCATGGGGTGACCCAGGACCCGCGGATCGAAATCATCCGAAGCGACGCCTACCGCGCGCTCATGCGCAGTGACGAGCAGTTCGACGTGATCGTGTCGGAGCCAAGCAACCCGTGGGTTGCGGGTGTCGAGATGCTGTTCAGCAAGGAATTCCTGGAAGTCGCGAAAGATCGCCTGTCGCCCGGTGGTGTGTACGCCCAGTGGTTCCACCAGTACGAGACCGATTCGGAATCCGTCGCCATCGTGCTGCGGACCTATGCCGAGGTATTCGACTCGGTGGCGCTGTGGTATGGGGTGGGTGCCGATCTCATCTTGCTGGGATTCAAGGATGGCCGGCGCGAGACGGACCTGGCGCAGATCGAAGCGCGTATGCAGGACCCGGAGCTGCGCGACGAGCTGGCGCGTTCTCAGATCGAGAACATCCAGGAACTCGCGGCCCACGAGATCTGGCCCATTGGCGTGCTGAAGTCACTCGAACTCGAGGGGCCGATCCATCGGTTGCAGCACCCGATTCTGAGTCACCAGGCGGGACGCGGTTTCTTCGTTGGTGGGCTCGGGTCGTTGCCGTTCGCTTCGGTGGGAAAGCCTGTCGCAGTCGCGCACATGAATTCCCTCGTCCATAGACTCCTCGCGCGCGCCCCGGAGGAAGAGCGGGATGCGGTCTGGGCGGCGTTCGCCGAGGAAACCTGCTTCCACCGCACGAGCCGCTGTGTCGCGGTGCTCGCGCGCTGGAAGCTGGACGTTCCCCAATCCGAATTTCGAGACGAACTCGTCGAACGCGCGGCCGAGACGGGGTCGAGAATGGGACTGGCCTTGAATCGTTCGGACCTGGCCAAGGTCGCCGCTCTCCTCGACCCCGAGGGTTCGCGCTCCCGCCGGCCCCTCGAGCCCACCGAGGCGAAGGAGTTCCACCGGATTTTTATCCGGTATTCCCAGGCCGACCTGCCACTGCCTCCCGAGCGTCTTCTCGATGCGTGGGAGCGCTGCACGCCGCGACCCTCTTGTCCCGATTGTTGTGCCAACGGAGCCGCTAGTACTCGGGGTCTGTTCGAGAGGGTCGGCCTTCCGGTTCGGGAAGGGAGCACCCAGCCCCCGGATGGCGGCACCCCTTCCGGATGAGAGCCGGGTCGCCAGCGAAGGTCGGGGGCTCGGGCGTTGTGGTACACCTCCAGCCGTTGATTCGGCTTGATTCGACACCGTTCGTCGGGCAGCGCGGCGGGAGGGCTCGCCGAAGCACGGACATCGGTGTGTTCGGGCGCTTCTGAACCCATGTGGGCTTGCCGGCTCGAGGTCCTCCCACCATTGCTTTCGCACCTCCTGGAATCCACCGTCGCGCACTGCGGCGCGCGCCCGGCGCTGCGGTGGCGGCAGGGGGCACTCGACTACCACGGATTGGCTGCGGAGGTCGGGTCCCGGGCAGCCCGCCTTCGCGAGCACGGCGTCGAGGCGGGGCGCGCGGTTGCGCTCCTGCTGCCGAACTCTCCCGGCTTCGTGATCGATTTCTTCGCCGTCGCGATGTGCGGGGGCATTGCGGTGCCCCTCAACCCCCAGTTCAAGCCCGAGGAGGCCCTGGCTTGCCTCGCCGGTTGCGACCTAGCGGCCATCCTGGCGTGCGGCGCTTCTGCCGCGCTGGCCGAGGCTCTTGCGGGTCGGCAGGCGGCGCCGCCGGTCCTGGTCGATTCGGGCCCGGTGGGGCCTGCGGGTTCCCGGGAATTTCCCGGCGCGCGAGACGGTGGCGACGTGTTGTACGGTTTTTCTTCCGGTTCGACCGGCGTCCCGAAGCGCATCGTGCGCACCCAGGAAAACCTGGGCCGCGAGGCCGACCACCTCGCCGCCGCTGCGGGGCTGGCGCCCGAGGATGTGATCTTCGGTGCGGTGCCGTTCCATCACGCCCACGGGCTGGGAAACTGTGTCCTCGCGGCGGTCCGTTCCGGTGCCACGCTCGTGATCGATGAAGCCTTCGAACCCCGCCGGGCGCTCACGGCCATCGAGCGCGACCGGGTGAGCGTCTTTCCCGGCGTTCCTTTCATCTTTCGCATGCTCGCCGCGACCCAACCCGACCGGGGCGTGGATGCGGGCGCGCTCCGCTTGTGTTTTTCGGCGGGGGCCTCGCTTCCGCACGCGGTCTTCGACGCCTTCGACAAGCGGTTCGGGAAGCCGGTACGCCAGCTCTACGGTTGTACCGAGGCGGGCTCGGTTACGCTCAATCTCGACCCCGATGCGAGCGGTACGGCCGCTTCGGTGGGGCTTCCCATGGGCGACGTAAAGATCTCGGTGGTGGATGCAGCGGGGAACCCGGTGCCCACCGGGACGGAGGGCGAAGTCGTGATCGAGAGTCCCGCGCTGGGTCGCAGTGACACGGCGAGTGAAGACTTTCGCGCCGGCCGTTTTTTCAGCGGAGACCTGGCAAGGCTGGACACTGCCGGCCGCTTGACCTTGACCGGGAGGAAGAAGCTCTTCATTTCCACAGCGGCCGGGAAGGTGGACCCCATCGAGGTGGAGCGCTGCGTTGCCGGGTGTCCGGGTGTGTCCGAAGTCGTCGTCGTCGGGCTGACTTCGCCGAGCGGGGACGACCTCGTGAAGGCGGTGGTGGTGCCTGGGGAGACGCTCGACGCGCGGGCCGGGGCGAAGTTCAGGCGTGCAGTGGTTCGCCACTGCCGGGAACGGCTCGTGGCGCACAAGGTGCCCCGGCGTGTGGAACTGCGCACGGAGATCCCCCGCAGCCCGCTGGGGAAGGTTTTGCGCAAGTATCTGGTGTGAGGTTTTTCGCTCGTGGTGCGTGATGGCTGAAATTCTGGATCTCGAAGGCACGCTGGCGACGCTGCGCGACTTCGGGCCGCTGCGCCGAATGATCCTGGCGACGCCCGGCACGCTGCAGGCGACACTGACCGCTTATTTCGGCTCGCAGGTGGATGTCCGGGTGCGTTTCCAGGACGACGGTCGCGACGAGAAGAACTTCATCCGCGAGGTCGACCTGGTCTGCCGAGAACGCGCGACCGTCGTGTGCACGGCGCGAACCGACGTGCGCGTGGAAGACGAAGAGATCCGTCGTCTTCTACGCGAACGCGAGATCGGCCTGGGGCAGATCATCGAACTCCTGCGTGTGCCCACGCGGTTCGAACTCGAAGAAGCGGGTGTGGATGCGGCGTGTTTCTGGCGCGTCTACGCGTTGAGCGGGTCGGGTTTCTCGTGTCGTGTCCGCGAGGAATTCCCGGCGAGACTCTATCCCGAAGCCTGAACTTACCGGGTGACGTGGGCTGCCCGATCTCGTAGGCTCGTCCCTCCCCATTGATGGACAAGGAGTGCTCCATGAAGGCTGCCGTCCTCCACGCGTACAACCAACCGCTCGAGATCGCCGAGGTGCAGATCGACGCGCCCCGTCGGGGCGAGGTGCTGCTGCGAACCGCTGCCTCGGGCGTGTGTCACAGCGACCTGCACATCATCGAGGGCAAGCTTCCGGCACCGCCGCCCCTGGTGCTCGGTCACGAGCCCTCGGGCATCGTCGAGCAGGTGGGCGAGGGTGTGACCTACGTGAAGCCCGGCGATCCGGTGATCGCGTGCCTGTCGGTCTTCTGCGGCACGTGCGAGTACTGCACGTCGGGTCGGCCCTATCTCTGCGGCGGTGCGGTGCTGGACCGCGCGCCGGGGGACACTCCGCGCCTGTCCCTGGACGGTGCGCCCCTGTACCAGATGGCGCAGATGGCGTCGTTCGCCGAGCAGATGCTGGTTCCCGAGAACGCGTTGGTGAAGATCCGGGACGACATGCCCCTGGACCGGGCGGCGCTGATCGGTTGTGGCGTCACGACGGGTCTCGGGGCTGCGCTCAACACGGCGCGCGTCCGCGCGGGTTCCACCGTTGCGGTGATCGGCTGTGGCGGGGTGGGCCTGAGCATCATCCAGGGCAGCCGGATCGCCGGTGCCGGCCGCATCATCGCCGTCGACACCCAGGACTGGAAGCTCGACCTGGCGCGCGCGGTGGGCGCGACCGACGGCGTGAGCGCGGCCGGGGAGGACGCGGTCGCGCAGGTCCTGGAAATGACGGGCGGCGGCGTCGAGCAGGCCTTCGAAGCCATCGGCCTCAATGCCACGGTCCAGCAGACGCTGGCCATGACGCGGAAGGGCGGCACAGCGTTCATGGTGGGTGTGCTCGGGGTCGGCGAAAACATCGAGCTCCCGGGTTTCGACGTCGTGATCAACGAAAAGCGCATTCAGGGCTCCATGATGGGCTCGAACGCCTTCCGCGTGGACATGCCCCGTTACGTGGATTTCTACTTGAGCGGGCAGCTCAAGCTCGACGAGATGATCTCCGCGCGCCGACCTCTGGAGGAGATCAACACCTGCTTCGACGAGATGCGGAAGGGAACCGCAGCGCGCAGCGTGATCGTCTTCGACTAGGCGCTACACCCAGACGGCGAGCAGGCCCATCAGGGCGGTCCCGCCGGCGACACAGACCCAGCGGCTCCAGCGGCTGCCCGGTTCGAGCAACTCGTTGCGAAGGATGTCGAGCGTCGCGACGTAGGCGAACGTGCCGGCGGCCAGGGCGAGGAAGGTGGCCTCGAAGATGCGCTGGGTCGGACCCTCGAGGATGCCGCCGAGCGCCAGCCCTACGAGGATGCCGAGGGGCGTGGCGAAGGCGAAGATCGCCAGGAGTTGCCACGCGTGTCGTCGCGCCAGGGGGTTGCGCACGAGGCTCACCCCCAATGCGAAACCGGCAGTCGTCTTGTGGGCGATGATCGCGATGAAGATCACGAGCGCCCCGGCCAGTTCCGGTTCGGCTCCCAGGGTGAGTCCCGCCAGAAACGAATGGATGGACAGCGCGGTCAGGGCGGCATAGGCGGCGAGTCCGCCCTGTTCCGGCCGGTGGGGGAAGGGATCCCCGGCCGGGGCGTGCATCATCTCGTGGGCCGTCTCGGGCATGAGCACGTGTTCGATCAGGAGCATGAGGACGAAGCCCCCGGCCGCGAGCAGGTAGGCGATGGGGTAGTGCCACCCGAGCGCCGACCACGCCTCGGAAGCGTCGGGCAGCATGTGGATCAATCCGGCCCCGAGAAAGATTCCGGCTGCCAGGGCGTTGCCCCAGCCGAGCAGACGTCCCCCCGCAGCGTCCTTCCCGCGGCTCAGCGGGATCGCGCCGCCGAGCGCACCCGCGGCCAAGACGGCCGTCAACAGCGCGAGTTTGATCCCGACCAAGCCGGATACCTCTCTGAAGCGGGCTTCTTGGTAGCGTATCGCCTGCGGGAGGAGCCATGTCATCGAGCCGGGCGGGGGGCACGGAGCGAAGCGACCGGGTCGCGGGGCGCGAACGTTGCCGGTGACCGGCGCCAACTCGCCGCGGGTGTCCCCGCGTCGCGCGGCCGGGCTCCTGCTGCTCTATGCCGGCCTGGCGGTGGCGGCTACCTGGCCCCTCGCGCGCGACGCGGGCGAGCAGGTCCCGCAGGGTACGCTCGAGTCGAGCACGATCCCCCTGGTTTCCGCCTGGGCGCTCTGGTGGACCGCCGACCGGTTGCCCGCGGGCTTCGCGGGGTACTGGAACGCCCCGATCTTCCACCCCACGCCCGGCGCGTTCGCACTCTCCGAGCCGATGCCCCTGCTCGGAGTCCTGGCCGCGCCGCTGCTCTGGTTCGGGGCCTCTCCCGTGGTCGCCTATGCCTGGGTGCTGCTCGGTGCGCTCGTCCTGAACGGCATGATGACCTTCGGTCTGCTCGCGTCGCTCCGACTCCAACCGGCGGCGGCTGCCGCCGGCGGCGCGATCGCGGTCCTGCTTCCCTACGCCCAGCGCGAGGTGGGCGTTCTCACCCTCGTACCCCTCGCCGGGATCGTCGGCACGTTGTGGGCGCTGCTCGCCGCCGCACGGCAGCCCTCGGTTGCCCGCGGCGTCGTCCTGGGTCTTGCTTTTGGCGCGACCTACCTCGTGTGTGGTCAGCATGCCGTTTTCCTGGCACTGGTTCTCCCGCCGGCGGGTGTGTGGCTCCTGCGTCGGGACCTCTTGGCGCCCCGGGCGCTCGCCGCTGCCGGCGCCGCGTTGGCGACTGCGGCGGTGCTGATCGCGCCCGTCGCCCGTGCGCAACTCGACGCCTTCGAGCAGCCTCGCGGCGAACGCCCGGAAGCGGCTGCCGTCTCCGGCGCCGCCCGCGCCGCGACGTGGTGGACGGCGCCCTGGTCGCCCCTGCTCCCGGTTCCCGGTCTTCAGCCGGGGGAGGGCGTTCACCGCCGCGGCCTGTTTCCAGGCGCCGTGAAGCTGGCGCTTGCCGTTCTCGGCCTGGTGTGGGCGCTGCGCCAGCGCGAGCGCCGGCGTGTGGGCGCCTTCCTGGTGACGCTCGCGGTCGGGGGGCTCGTGCTGTCGATGCTGCCACGCATCGTGGTCGGAGACCTGTCGCCGTACACCTGGCTTCGCGAGTCGTTGCCGGGTTTCGCCCAGCTACGGGCGTTCTACCGGGCGGGCGTGCTCGTCCACGTGGCGATCGCGTTGCTGGCCGGCCTGGGGGTGCACGCCGTGCTGGTTGCGCGGACGAGGACCGGCCGACTGGCCCGGGTTCCCGCGGCCGTGGCCCTCGGGATGACGGCGCTTGCGGTGGTGGAACTCTGGCCCCTCGGCCAGCGGTTTTCCCAGGCCCCCGACTACGCCGCCTGGCGGCCCTTCGATGCCTGGGTGGCGGAACACGTGGCGCCCGAGGAAGCCCTGGCGTACTTCCCGTTCTTCGGGGGAGGGCGCATCGCGGGCTTCGAAGACGACGCGCGCTGGATGGCGCTCCAGTCCGGCCACGGACGGGCCCTGGTGAACGGGTACTCGAGCTACGTCCCGGCCGCGCGCCGACGTTTCGCGCGGGGGACACGAGAATTTCCGGCGGGCGACAGCCATGCCTGGGTGCGGGAGTACGGCGTTCGCTGGGTGGTCGTGCGACGCTCGTGGCTGGAGGGCACGGGCCGGGGGCGGCCAGCGCCTCCGCTCTGGCGGCTCGCCCGGGAGTTTCCCGCCAGCGACGTCGCGGTCTACGAAGTGATGGGCCCCCCGGTGCGCTAGGGCGCGGGTTCCGGTTTTGTGCGTCCAGACCGGGATAGAATGCGCGCCATGACGCAAACCCCCGCGCGCCTCTACCTGCTCCTCGGGATTGGAATTCTGGCAGCCGCCTGCTCGCAGCCGGAAAAGGCCGCCCCGCCGGAGGAGGCAGCGACCGCTGCGCCTGCAGTCGCCGAGGCGGAAGACGACGCGACCCCGTTCTTCGCGCCCCGGGAGACCGTGGCCCTCGAGGCGCTGTCACCGCTCATGACCAACGTGTTCGGCCGCAAGGCGCTCAGCCTGGATGGCGACTGGGCCTACCTCGTGGATCAACTCCAGATCGGCGACGCGAGTCCGCTGTTGCGAGGCGGTGTTGGCGAGGACGAGACCGCGAAGCCAGGGGAACTGCTCGAGTACGCCTTCGATCCGGGCCACACCCTGCGCGTTCCCGGGGACTGGAACACCCAGCACCCGGAACTCTTCTGGTACCGGGGCGTCGTGTGGTACCGCACCGAGTTCGACTACACGTTGCCCGCGGGCAAGCGAGCGTTCCTGTACTTCGGTGGCGGAAATTTCGCCAAGGACGTGTACCTCAACGGCAAGCTCATCGTTCGGCACCGGGGCGGCTTCACGCCCTTCAATGCCGATGTCACCGAGTACCTCGTGCCCGGTCGCAATCGCCTGGTGGTCAAGGTCAACAGCCTGAGCGAACCAACCGACGTTCCCACGGAGTACAACGACTGGCTCAACTACGGAGGACTCACCCGGGAGGTGCGCCTGGTCGAGGTGCCCCGCACCTTCGTGCGCGAGTACGCCGTCCACCTCGCGCCGGGGCGCGATGCCATCGAGGGCTGGGTCCAACTCGATGGTCCCGACGCCGGGCAGGGGGCGAAGCTCTCGATCCCGGAACTCGGGATCGCGGCGCGCGTCGAGACCGGGCCGGACGGGCATGGGCGTTTCCACGTGCCCGCCCAGCCCGCATTGTGGGCGCCGGGTTCGCCGACGCGCTACGCGGTGACCGTGGAGAGCAGAGAGGACACGGTCAGCGAGCCGATCGGCTTCCGCACCATCGAGACGCGGGGCGAGGACATCCTGCTCAACGGGGAGCCGGTCTTCCTGCGCGGTATCTCGACCCACGAGGAGTCGGTGCTTCAACCGGGACGCGCCTACGGGCCCGAGGATGCGGCGGCGACCCTGGGGCTCCTGGAGGCGTTGAACGGGAACTTCCTGCGCCTCGCGCACTACCCCCACAACGAGCACATGGTGCGCGCCGCAGATGCTGCCGGCGTTCTCCTCTGGGCCGAGATGCCGGTCTACCACAACATCCGGTTTTCCAACGAGGCCACCCTCGACCAGGCCAAACGTCAGTACAGCGAGTTGATCACCCGCGACCGCAACCGCGCGGCGGTGATCCTGTGGAGCCTGGCGAACGAGACGCCGGCGACCCCGGCGCGCAACCGCTTCCTCCGTGCGCTCGCGGAACACGTGCGGTCCGAGGACGACACGCGACTCGTGACGGCGGCCTTGATCGGGTTCGACGGCATGGAGGCGGTCGGCAAGTACATCGGCACCCAGTTGGCCGCCGAGAAGAGCGTGCTCGCCGATCTGCTCACGAGCGATCCCGAGCCCGTGACGATCGTGATCGACGATGCACTCGGCGAGACGGTCGACGTGATCGGGTACAACGAGTACCTCGGTTGGTACATGTCGCCTTTCATCGCCCAGGGTCTCCGGGAGCAGGGCTTCGAGGTCGAAGAGGCCGAGGTGCGCGAGCGCGTGCTGGCGAGCCTGCCGCTGTTCCGGATCGAGACTGCCTTCGGCAAGCCCCTGATCATCAGCGAGTTCGGGGCGGGGGCCCGACAGGGGCGCCGGGGTGGGCCGGTCGAGATCTGGAGCGAGGACTACCAGGCGCGGGTCTACGCCCGCCAGCTCGAGTTCCTGGCAAAAAGCCCTTCGATTCGGGGGATTTCCCCCTGGATCCTCAAGGATTTTCGCGCCCCCTACCGGCTGAACGTTCCGGTCCAGGACTACTGGAACCGCAAGGGACTGGTGTCTGAGACGGGGCAGAAGAAGCGTGCCTTCGGCGTGCTGAGCGACCACTACGCCGAGCGCGCCGGGCGCTGACGGCGCCGCCTAGTAGGGTTCGTCGAGCGGGTGGAGGGGAAGTTCGGGGATCGCTGCGACGAGTTCTTCGGCGCTCCAGCCGCCGGGGCGCGCAATCGTACGCGGGGTCCGGAGGGGTTCGAAGGTGCCCACCTCTTCGCCGCGCACGAAGAAGACTTCCCCGGTGACCTGCCCGGAAGCCTCGGCGCAGAGCGCCGCGATGAGGGTGGCCACGTGCTCGGG
>JAYZFQ010000008.1:0-61199 GCA_036336695.1 Myxococcota bacterium | reverse complement strand
CGGCTATCCCTCCTCCCGCTCAGGCGTTTCGGGCACGGCTATCCCTCCTCCCGCTCAGGCGTTTCGGGCAGGGTTATCCCTCCTCCCCGCCCAGGCGTTCCGCGAGGCCGCTCCTCGCGCGGTGCACCAGGGATTTCACGGCCTTCTCCGTCACCTCGAGCGCCTCGGCGACCTCGGCGTAGGAAAGCCCCTCGACCGCAGCGAGACAAAGCGCCGCACGTTGTTTTTCGGGCAGTTCGGCGAGCGCTGCTTCCACTTCGCCGGCGCGCCGGCGGGCATCGACCCGGTCGTCCGTGCCCGGGCCGCGGTCCGCGAGCGGCGGTGCGCCCGCTTCGTCCGCGCTTCGATGCACGGCCCGGTGGCGGGGACGCCGTAGCTCGTTGAGCGCGAGGTTCGTGGCGATCCGATAGAGCCAGGTCGAAAACCGCGCGTCGGGTCGGTAACGATCACGGGCCTGGTGAACACGGATGAACGCCTCCTGAACCAGTTCCTCGGCGACGGCCAGGTCGTGCACCATGCGGTCGAGGTAGCGCAGGAGCGGCCCGGACCAACGCCGAAACAGGGCGTCGAAGGCGGCGGTGTCGCCCGCGCGCAGCGCCAACATGAGCCGCACGTCCTCGTCGGGTGACCGCACCGCTTCCTCCGCCGGTCCTTTCAACCCGCCGCGGACGCGTTGGTTCCGCTCCCCCCGGGGCGTGCTTCCCTCCTCCGTCACGCCTCCTCGGCCGGCAACTTCTCGAGAAACGCCAGGAGCGCCGCGTCGAAGGCGTCGGCGGCTTCGATGTTGACGATGTGCCCGGCACCGGGAATCGCCAGCGTCTCGGCCCGCGGCATGCGGGACGCCATCACCTCGGCTGCACGCGCGTAGGCGGCGTCTTCCTCGCCCCGGACCACCAAAGCAGGCGCCTCGATCTCGCCGAGCCGGTCGATCACCGGAGGCGCGAGCCCGGCGATCTGCCGGCCAAAGTGGGCGAGCCCGTGGGGTGTCTGCTTCGCAATCGCGGCCTGGGCGCGCCGCGCTTCCGGGAGCGCCACATCCCGCCCCACCGTCATCTCCGTCGCGCGCTCGGCGAAGACAGCGGCTCCCTTGCGCTCGATGAAACGCGCCGTGTGACCGACGGATTCGGCCCAGCGCGCCTGGGCCTCCGGGTTCTTGAAGCCGGGACCCGTGCCGGCGAGCACGAGCGCACGCACCCGATGAGGTTGGCCCAGGACGAAGTGAAGCGACGCGAGCCCTCCGAAGGACAGGCCCGCCAGTACGACGCGTTCCCCGGGCGCCGCCCAGTCCACGACGGTCCCCAGGTCCGCCACGACACGCGCCATGGTGTAGGCGTCGGGAGCTTCGGGCGCATCCGAAAGCCCGTGCCCCCGGTAGTCCCACAGCACCGCGCGGTACCCCAGCGCCGCAAGCGCTTCGGACTGACGACGCCAGTTTTCATGGGTCGTGTTGAGCGCGCACGAAAACACGACGGTCGGGCCTTCCCCCGCCGCCTCGGCGTAGAGCGCGATGCCGTCTTCCGACGGGATCCGTGCCATCAGCACACGCCGCCAACGGGGACGCACGACGCGGCGCGCGACTCGAGTTCCACGATCCCCTCCTTTCCCGGCGCGCGGTGCAAGCTCCGCCGACTCAGCGAATGTCCAATACGACGGGCGGCACCAGCGCCGGTTGCCCCCCGCTCAGCGCCGTCACCCAGCTGTCCAGCCGCTCGACAAAGGGCGGCCAGTCGAGGGGCAGCGCCGCCCGGACGACGGATGCGTTGAGGGCATCGAGCACTTCCTCGGCGAGGGAGCGCGGCGCGGGGTGGGGTACCAGGACGACGTCGGCGTCCTCGGGCAACCCGACCTGGCGCTTCGCCACGCGCACTGCGGTACTCAGACCGCCGAGTTCGTCGACCAGTCCCCGCTCGCGGGCCTGGGCCCCGGTCCACACCCGCCCCCGGCCGACGACATCGACCTCTTCGACGGAAAGACCGCGGCCTTCGGAGACACGGGCCACGAACAGGTCGTAGACGCCCTGCACCTCGCGCTGGAGACGCGCACGGCCGGATTCGCTCAGGGGCCGGCTCGGCACGAGGATCTCGGCGTCCCGCCCCCGCACGAGAGTCTCGACGCCGATGTCGAGCTTCCCCAGGAGCCCCCCCACGGAAGCCCGGACGAGGTAGACCCCGATCGAGCCCACCAGGCTCCCGGCCGACGCGACGACCGCATCGGCACCCGCCAACACGTAGTAGCCACCCGACGCCGCCACGTTGGAAACCGATGCCACCAGGGGTTTGCCGAGTTCTTCCGCACGCCGGGCGGCATCCCACACGATCTCCGACGCCAGGGCCGAACCTCCGGGACTATCCACGCGGAAGATGATCGCGTCGATCGAGGGATCTTCGGCCGCCTCGATCAGTGCGTGGCTCACCGTGTCGGAACTGAGCCGCAGACCTCCGGTGGGGCTTTGGGTCCCGTCCCCCATGACGACGAGCCCGGAGCCGTAGACGAGCGCGAACCGGGCCACCGGTGCGAAACCCACCTCCGCCGCATCGACGGCCCGGTACTCGGTGTCCTCGATCCGCGTGGATCCCAGCCCCGCCACGGCGGCGTCGAAACTCGCCGTCCCGTCCGCCAGACCCAGCGCCTCCAGTTCTGCGGCGGTCGCCGGCGCCGCGTCGATGGCGTCGCGCACCGCCTCGGTCGACAGCCCGCGGCTCTCGGCGATCCCGCCCACGAACTCGCCCCACATCGCGTCGAGGAGGGATGTCGCCATTTCCCGGTGGGCTGGGGACATCCGGGTGCCGGCGATGGACTCGGCCGCGCTCTTGTACTCGCCGACCGACACCACCTGGGGGTCGACGCCGATCTTTTTCCAGAGGTCTCCGAGGAAGAAGAACTCCATCCCGAGACCCACGAGCGGGCCCGAGGTACCGGGAGAGAACAGGACCTGGTCCGCGGCGCTCGCCACGTAGTACTCGAGGTTGGCGCCGAGCGACCCCGTCTCCAGGACCGCCACCGTTGGCTTGCCCGCTGCGCGCAGTTTCCCAATGGCGCCGCGCAGTTCCTGGGCCATGGCCCAGCCGATCTCGAGCCGACGGACACGCAGGGCGACGGCACGAATGCGCGAGTCGCGTTCCGCCTTGGCGAACTCTCCGAGGATCGAAATGAACGGCTGGCGTGCCTCGCCCAGCGCCCGGGCAACGAACGAAGGTGCCGAAGACTCGACGTAGGCTCCCGACAGCTGGATCGCCAGCACGCTGCCGGGCTGGACGTGGGGACCCCCCGCAGGCAGCAGCCACCAGACGAGCAGCGCGACGACGACCAGGAGGAGGATTACGCGGCGCAGCCGCTTCATGGACGAGGCTCCGGGGCAGAAATCGCCCCTAGGCTATCATCCTCTCCCCGATGCCGCGGGAGGTGTACATCGCCGGCGTCGGCCTCACGAAGGTCGACCTCACCGGGCGCATCTTCGCCAGCGTCTTCGATCTCTTTTCCGAGGCGTATCGCCGCGCCCTCGAGGATTCGACGGTCCGGAGTTTCGACGCTCTCCAGGTCGGCATCATGGACAGCGAAGAGTTCGAGAACCGGGCGAACATCGCCACCAAGGTGGCCGATCGCCTCGGCCTGCGCGGCATTGCAGCCATTCGCTCGGAAACCGCTTCCTCGACCGGCGCGGCGGCACTCCACGAGGCCTACTACAAGATCGCCTCGGGCCAGTTCGACAACGTGCTCGTGCTGGCAGGCGAGCGGATGAAGATGGTGACTACCGAAGTCGCCACGTCGATCATGTCGAAGACCGTCGACCCCGAGGAGCGCCGCTTCGGCTTCACCATGCCGGCGCTGATCGCCCTCATCACCCAGGCCTGGTTGCGCGAACGGCGGATTGCCGGTGAAGCGGCCGCCCAGGTGCTGGCGCGCCTCATGCACCGGGCCCATGCGTTCGGTTCCCGCAACCCGCTCGCCGCCTTCTACGACCGTCCCGAGCCCGTCGAAAACTACTTCGACCCGGAACGAAACCTTCCCGTTGCCACGCCGCTGATGCGAAAGGATTGCTCCCCCATCTGCGACGGCGCCGCCGCCGTGATCCTGACGGCGAGTCCCCAGGCCGTTCGCATTGCCGGCCTCGGGTCGGCGACCGAAAGTTCCTCGATCCTGGACCGCGAACGCCTCACGGGCCTCGACGCAACCCACCGGGCCGCACAGATCGCCTACTGGCGCGCCGGTGTACGCGATCCTCGCGCGCTCGAAGACGTCGTCGTCGAGGTTCACGACGCCTTCAACCCCCTGCTCCCCATCGGGCTGAGCGACCTCGGCCTCGTCGACGCGGACGCCGCGATCGAGATCTGCGTGGGAGACACACAAGGCGCCCTCCTCAACCCCTACGACAACCCGATCACCGGCCCCCGCGGAAGGCTTCCGGCAAACCTCTCCGGCGGACTCAAGGCACGCGGCCACCCCGTCGGCGGGACCGGGCTCTTCCAGATCGCCGAAAACTACCTCCAGATGACCGACCGCTTCCCCAACCGCGCCGCCCAGGTCCCGGCCGCCACCTTCGGCATCAGCAACTCGATCGGAGGCCCCGGAAACAACAACTACGTCACGCTCCTCGAGTCGACCGGGAGCCGGCGGCGGCGCGAAACGCCACCGACCCCGAAGCTGCACTTCGAGTCCCCGGGACCCGCGGCGGCCCCCGAAGACCCCGGGGCGTTGGACGGGGCAAGCGCCATCGTCGAGGGCTCCACGACGATCCACGTCACTTCCGGCGGTGGGCCGCCGCTCCACGTGGCCCTCCTCCGCGTGGGGGGGCGACGGGTCTTCGCCCGGCTGGACACGGCCCCGCGCGCCGGGGCGGACCCCGAGGAGATCCTGGCGGGGAGCACGGTCAAGCTGCTGGTCAAGGACGACGGCGACCGCTACTTCCAGATTCCGACGGGACGGACCTTCGACCTGGGAGGACTGGTTCAGTCCATCCGCCGCCGGGTCGGCGCTTGAAGCCCGGCCACGGCGCGACTGTCTCGCGTCGCCCGAACCGGCGCGGTAGCTTTTCCGGGTGATCGAACGAGAACGAAGGGCATCGAAGGCGCCTCGGGAACGACGCCCCCGGGAGATTCGGGCTGTCTGACCCGGCAGACGCGCGTGCGCTTTACCGCGCGGCCTTCCAGGAGTTCGCCGCGGGCCGAGTGGAAGCGGCGATCGCCGGCTACCGGAAGGCGCTCGAAGCGGACCCGGAGTACGCGCTCGCCTGGAACGGCCTGTCCATTGCGTACCGCAACCAGGGTGCGCTCGACGAGGCGATCGAGGCGGCGCTGCGTCTGGTGGAAATCGAGCCGGATGACCCGCTTTCCCACACGAACCTGTCGATCCTGTACCAACAGAAGGGCATGATCGCCGAGGCCGAAGACGCCGCCGCACGCGCCAGCCAACTGCAAGCGGCGACGGGATCGAGCTGACCGCGCGCCCCAGCCCGGCGCAAGCAGCGACGGAATCCAGCTGACTACGTCCCGCTCGAGACCGTCTCGAACACGCGACGCAGGTCGTCGGGTTCGGCGCTCTCCGCCGCCACCTCCTCGAACCGCAGGGAAACCGCGTGGAGCATCTGGCGCGGGGCAGCTGCGGCAACCGGAGACGGCGCGTAGGTCCGGTCCCCGAGCAGGGGGTGGCCGAGATGCGCCATCACCGCCCGGATCTGGTGCAGGAAACCCGTCACCGGGCGCACCTCGATCCGGGTGACGTCCCCGCGCACCTCGAGAGGCCGCCAGGCCATCTGCACATCGCGCACCCCGCGCGCCCGGGCGCGCTCGCTTTCTGGCACCACGCGAACGCGGGCGGGTCGATGGCGGGCCACCGACAGGCCCAGCGAAATCGAACCCGGGGCTTCGACCCGGCCCGCGACCAGCGCGTGGTAGACCTTCTCGATCCGGTGCTCGGCAAAGGCGCTGCGGAGCCGCTGCCAGCTGTCTTCGCGGGTCGCCAGGAGCAGGGCACCGGAGGTATCGACGTCCAGCCGGTGGACCACGCCGCTGCGCAGGCCGCCCTCACCGACCCCGTGCATTTCCGGGTGCGCCGCGAGCGCTGCACCCAGCACGGTCCCCGCTTCGTCCTCGCGCAGGGGATGGACCGGCACCCCGGCCGGCTTGTCGACCACCAACCAACCGGGCGCAGCCGCCAGGATCACCAGGGCCGTGCCGGGCTCCTCCGGCGCTCGCGCCTCCTGGGGGCGCTGAAAAGGGGCGACCTGCACCTCGACGCCTGCCGCCAGGATGGCGCCCTTGCGACTCGCAGACGCCGGCGCCCCGTCGACCCGCACGGCTCCACGGGCGAGCAGGCGACGCACCTGGGCGCGGCTGAGCGCCAGGTGCTCGGCGAGGAAGAGATCCAGGCGCTGGCCGGCCTCCCCGACCTGGACCTGGAAACAGCGCGGAACCTCGGCCCCATCGGTCATGACGCGGTAAGTTCGGTCGTCCATGGCTCGACGCAAGACCCAGGCCGCGCGCATCGAAGTGATGGATACGACGCTGCGCGACGGCGAGCAGACCCCGGAGGTGGCCTATACGCCCGCCGAGAAGCTCCAGCTCGCCCGCCTGCTGCTCCTCGAGGTAGGCGTCGACCGGATCGAAATCGCCTCGACCCGGGTTTCCGCCGGCGAGCGGGAGGCCGCCCGGCTGGTCACCGACTGGGCGCGCCGCAAGCGATTGCTCTCGCGGGTCGAAATCCTCGGGTACTGCGACGGGCGCGCCTCGGTGGACTGGATCGAGGAAAACGGCGGACGGGTGATGAACCTCCTCACCAAGGGTTCGGAGGCTCACTGCCGCACCCAGCTGCGCGCAACGCCGGAACGTCATCGGGAAGCCGTCGCCCAGACCGTGCGCGCGGCCCGCAAGAAGCGCATCCGGGTCAACGCCTATCTCGAGGACTGGTCGGCGGGAGTCCGCGACTCGTTCGACTATGTCTTCTCCCTGACCCAGCTTCTCGTCGACCTCGAAGTCGAGCGCATCTACCTCCCGGACACGCTCGGAAACTTCTCGCCCGACGACGTCGCCCGCTGGGTGGGGCTGATGGTGGCCACCTGGCCGGACACCGCCTTCGAGTTCCACGGACACAACGACTACGGGCTGGCCACCGCCAACTGCCTGGCCGCCGTCCGCGCCGGAGCGCGGGGCCTGCACACGAGCGTCAACGGAATGGGCGAGCGTACCGGCAACACCCGGCTCGCGGAGACGGTGGCCGCGGTCCACGACCACTCGGCGTTTTGCACGGGCGTGAACGAAGCCAGCCTTGCCGGGATCTCGCGCATGGTCGAAACCCTCTCGGGAAAGGACCTCGCGGCGAACACGCCGATCGTCGGCCGCGACGTCTTTACCCACGCGGCGGGCATCCACGCCGACGGAGACCTGAAGGGCGATCTCTACACCACGCGGCTCGCCCCCCAGCGCTTCGGCCAGAAGCGCCGCTTCGCCCTGGGGAAGCTTTCGGGCAAGGCCTCCCTCGACGCGAACCTGAAGACCCTCGGGATCGAACTCGATGCCGAGGAGCGCGCTCTCGTGCTGCAGCGCGTGATCGAACTCGGCGACAAGAAACACACGGTGACGGCCCAGGATCTCCCCTACCTCATCGCCGATGTCCTCAAGTCGCCGGAGCGCCGCCCGGCACGCGTGCTCGCCTACGACGTGCGGGTGGGAACAGACCGCGCCCCCGAAGCCGAGGTCGAACTGGCGCTTCGCGGCCAGAAAGCACGCGCGACGGCAACCGGCGACGGCGGATACGACGCCTTCATGAACGCCCTCAAGAAGGCGGCCAAGCGACTCGGCATCGACGTACCCCGGCTCGCCGATTTCCGCGTTCGCATCCCGCCCGGGGGCCGCACCGGCGCCCTGGTCGAAACGGTGATCACCTGGCACCCGGGCGGCACCGACGAAGCGGGTTTCTCCACCCTGGGCGTGGACTCGGACCAGCTCGCCGCAGCCGTCATCGCCACGGAAAAGATGCTGAACGCCGTCGCGGCGCCGGCCCGAAAACGCCCCGCGGCCAAGGGTCGGCGGAAGGCCCGGAAAGCCCCCTCTCGCTCCTGACGAGAAACGGCGGTGCCTACTGTATCCTTTCCCCATGCGTCTCCCGACACGACTGGCGGCGCTCCTCGTGATCGGACTCGCGGCCTGCGCCTCGAGTCCCGAGCCCGATCCCCGCTATCGACCCGCAGAAAACGTGCTCGAAGTGATCGCCGTGCTCCGGCGTCACGTTCCCGACGACACCTATCGCTTCGAACCCGCTCAGGATTTCACGGGACGCAACGTCTACCGCAGCACGCTCCTGCGACTGGAAAGCATGGAACACATCCACGGCGAGTCCCTCCGCGCGGCCCAGATGGACGGCGTGGTGGCCTTTGCAAAAGGCCGCGCACTCGAGCGGGTGCGCGCCTACGACCTCGCCGCGGACGCCTACCTCCTCGCGGCTGAAAGTGACCCCGAACTCGCCCCCGAGGCACGACAGAGCGCGGACATCTGCCTTTCTCTCGAGGCGGCACGGGGGCTGGCCGTGGGCCTCGACGATCTCGCCGATCAGTCCGGCGTGCCGACGGACGCCGAGAGCATGCTGGCGCGTTACGAGGAACGCTCCCGACAGCTCGAAGACGTGCGACACGCCACCCGGGGTTCCCACTTCGAGTTCGTCGCCGAGGAGGAAATCGAACGCACCGATGCCGCGCGCGCGGAGTACTTCGTCGCCATGCGCCAGATCCTGCCCAGCGGCGATGTCCGCGCGGCTGCCGAACTCGAACGCCTCGTCACGCGCCACCGCACGAGCAAGTACGCCAACCGTCATGTGCTCGAACTCGCCCAGCTCTACGAGGCCATCGCGGTGGAATACGTGGACGCGCACCCGCCCGAAAGCATCTCCTTCGACCCGATCCGCTTCCAGGAACTCATCGACTCGACGTCCCGCCTCTACGAAGTCGTGGCCAGCCAGGACGGCAAGCCGGAACGGCTCGAGGCATCCCGGCGCCTGGAAGCCTTCCTGGCCTTCGCGTTGCGAGTGGACCGTGACCGTTTCACGCGCTGAAGCGATCGGCCTCGCGTTGCTGGCAGCGCTGCTCGGCGGCTGCCAGACGCCCGGCGGGGCGCCGCCCGATTCGGCATTCCACCCGGCGGCTACCTACCGCGTGCCACCGCCCGACGTGGCGGACCAGACCGCCGTCGACCTGGCGCGCGCGGCCCTCGTCGGCAACGAGGCCGAGGCAGAACGAGCGTTGCGCCGCATGAACGCGATCGAAACCGTGCTCGACGCCACCGAGGAGAAACCGACGGGGATGCTCGGCGTATCGATCGATCTCCGCAACGCCGCCTTTGCGGATCGGCGCTCCTACCGCCGGGCCACGGACACGCTCCTGGACCGCCGCGATCTCGACCCGGTACTCCGTGCACGCCTCGAACAGTTCCAGGACGCCGATCCCCTCGAACTCGCCGACGACCGGGCCCGAGACTCCCTGATGATCGAAATCGCCCGCGCGTTCAACGCCTTCGTAGAGCCAGTGGGAAAGTCCCTGGCGACGTCGCAGCTCGCGCCCTACCGGTTGGGGCAGTCGCTCGCGCGGTACGCGGTGCACGTCTACACCCGGGAGCCCATCTCGCTGCAGCGCCGCCAGGCCCTGGTCCACTGGAAGGAGTTCCTGAAGCGTCATCCCGACGCGCCGGAAGCGACCCGTGTCGAACCGGAGGTGGATACGACCGAGCAGCGTCTCGTGCTGGCCCACCGCGATCGCGCGCTCCGCGTGGCCGAGAAAGCGCTGGATCTCGGCAAGACACGCCTCGCCCTGGTCTACTCAGATCGCGCCCTGCGCTGGGTTCCCGAAGATCGGCGCGCGACCGAAGTGCGGGATGAGGCCGCCGCGCGCCTGATCGAAATCCGGGATGCCCAGCAACGCAGCATCCAGGCGGGAACCGGGGACCCGTTTCACGGGCAGCCCGAGGCGGTGCGCGAGCTGGCCGTGGCCCTGCTCCTGCCCCAGGGCGACCCGACTCACGCTGCCCGGCGCTTGCGCGAAGCCGATCCGAAGGGGCCGCTCGCCGACGAGAGCCGCTTCGTCGATGCGATGCTGCTGGGCGAGGCGGGCGAAACCACGGAAATGTGGCAGCAGCTGGAACGGCTCGCGGACAGCGACGGCGATGCCTCCAACATGCAACGGCACGCCGAGAGGCTCTTCAACGACCCGAACCGAAACACCTGGCAGGCCTTTGCCGATGCGCGCGCTCGGAACCGTTGGGACCGGTTCAAGTGGGTGCTCCTGGGACCCTTCTCCGACGGCATTCCCGACCGTGGGTTGCCCGGGCCGCTCGAGTGGGTCTTCGACGCCCCGGCCCTGGCGGAGCACATCGGCGGCGCCCCGATGCGGCTCATCAACCTGCCGTGGGCCAAGGCGCTTCCGTCCGCTCGGGTCACCGCGACCGCCGCCCGGAACCACCTGGCACGGGACCCGCGCGGCCCCGGTTCGGATTCCGCCCGAGCTTGGCTGGAACGCTACGAGAAAAACCGCGGCAACTGGATCGGTGCGCTCCGGGCCGTCGAGGCGGGTCCGGATCCGGATATTTCCGAAATGGCGACGCTGCGGGAGCGCGCTGCGTACCAATACCTGGACGCCGCGACACGGGAACCGAACTTTGCCCTGCGCATGGGCATGTACAAGCAAGTCGGGCAGATCTACCCGGGCTCCGCCGCCGCCCGGCAAGCAGGACGGCTCGCCCGGGATGAGGCCGACGAAGTCACGGTGCAAGCGATCCGGCTGTCTCGCGGTTTCCTCGAGGAGAACGAGGAGATCACGGGGCCGCGCGGGCTGGGCCTCCGGCCCGAACTCCTCGATGGCAACCCGGCCAACGCAGAGCTGCATCCGGATGGCGTGACCCTCGTCGGCTCCCAGATCGTGCGGGTGAGTTTCGTGGGACCGAGCGGGGATGAAGACGATCCGCCGGAGCGCACTCACGAAATCCTGTCGGACGAGCAGCTCGGTCGGGTCGTTTCACTCGTCGAAGAGGTCTCCTACCGCAACATGCTGCTCGACCCCCTCGACGAGGTAGGCGTCGACGCACCCCGAGACTACTACTTCGAGCGCGCGCGGCTCGGACTCGCCGGGACCACGAAACCGCGCTCGGGGGAGATCTCCCAGTACACCTACCAGGGGGTGCGGGAACGCTACGGCATGGTGCGTCACCGCGAATCGATTCTCCCCTTCGACCTCGTCTTCCACGGGTCGCTCTCGACCCTGTCCCTCGGGGCCTTTCCGCGCATGCGAGAGCCCAAGGAAACACCCGACGCCTTCCTCTACCGCTAGGCGCCGGGCCAGTCAGGACGTCGCAGCACCCCCCGCTTCGTCGAGAAGCACGACGGGGTGGACCACGCGAGCCTCCAGGCCGCGCTCGCGGACCCCCGCACGGAGCTGCATCAAACATCCCGGGTTCCCCGTAGCGACGATGTCGGGAGCAGCAGCCTCGAGGGCACCGATCTTGCGGTCGCGCACGGCTCGCGACATGGCCGGCTGGACCAGGTTGTAGGTTCCGGCGGCACCGCAACAGGCCGACGCCTCGGCGTGCTCCACCAACGCGACGCCAGGGATTGCTTCCAGCAAGCGTCGCGGCGCCGCGGCGACACCCTGGCCGTGAACGAGGTGGCAGGGATCGTCGTAACAGACGCGCGCTTCGATACGCTTCGGAAGTTCCCGCATCCCCACCTCGTCCAGGAATTCGCAGACATCTCGCACGCGCCCGGCGAGATCCGCACCTGCGTCGCCGATCCAGTTCGGGAGTTCGCGCAATGCCGCACCGCAGCCGGCCGAGTTCACAATGACCGCAGTCACATCGCCAAAGGCGTCTGCATTGGCCCGCCCGAGCTTCCGCGCGGTGGTTTCGTCTCCCGCGTGAGCCTGGAGGGCCCCGCAACACGACTGCTGCGGCGGGACCAGCACGTCGAAACCGTTGCGCGCCAGCACGCGCGCCGTCGCGGCGTTGACGTCTGCGAACAACTCGGACATCACGCACCCGGTGAACAGGGCGACCGTTCCACGGCGCTGCCCCTCCGCCGGAATCCGTTCAGGCAGGCCGCGACGCTGTCGCCGGGCGGGCACCGGGGGGAGCAAATCGAGCAGTTCTCCCAACCGGCCCGGGAGCCACCGACGCAACCACCGGTCCAAGCGCGCGCCCTGGAAGGCGCCCAGCAGATCGAAGACCAGACGAAGGCGCCGCCGCACCGGGATCACCGATTGCAGCACGAACCGTTCGAGCCGCGCCGTCGCACCCACACGCAAGCCCGCGCTGGTCAGCTCCGCGCGCACCAGTTCGAGCAGGTGTCCGAACTGGACGCCCGAGGGACAGGCCGTCTCGCAACCACGGCATCCGAGACACAGACCCGCTTCTTCGGCGATCGCGTCCAGGGGAAGGCGCCCCTCGGCAGCGCTTCGGAACAGGTAGATCCGGCCCCGCGGCGAAGACTGTTCCCGCCCCGTGGCGCGGTAGGTCGGACAGCTCGACAGGCACAGACCGCAGTGGACGCAATCGAGCGCTCGTTCGAGGGCCTCGGTGGCGCGCTCCATCACAGGCACCCCGCAAAGCGACCCGGGTTCAGGATGCCGTGGGGATCGAACCGTTCCTTCAGGGAACGCGCGATGGCGATCTCTGCACCCGGAGCTCCGAACACATCGCGACCCCGTTTCGCGGACGTCGGCGCCGCTTCGAGCAACGCGCTGCCCTCGCCGAGTTGCGCGGCAACAGTCGACGCCTCCCAGGCAGCCGCGGGGTCCGTCCCGTCGAAGAAGGCGTAGACGAGCGAGCGCCCCGGCTGCACCTGGACAGCAGCGCCCGCACCGCGGAGTCGCGCCACGACCGCGGCCAGCTTCGACGGCAACACACTCACCCGGAAACGCAGGCCCGCTTCCCCGGGCCTTCCGCCCTGGTTGCCATGCACCTCCTCGAGCGCAGCGCCGGTTGTCTCGACGACACCGAGTTCGTTTCCCATCCGCTCCGCCTCGCGTTCGACCACCGGCGCATCCCCAGCGAGCTCGACGACCAGGCGGAACGCTTCGCCGGAAGCCGGGGCTTCGCACTCCAGGGACGCGGCACGACTGGCCGGACTCCGCGCGGCTTCGCGAACGGCAGCGAGACCCTGGGGGACGCCGTGTCCGTGAAGTTCGACGGCGCGCGCTGCAGCGGGGCGCGGTCGCAAGCGCAACCACAACGCCTCGATGACGCCGAGGGAACCGAGGCTTCCCGTGTAGAGCTTGCAGAGGTCGTACCCCGTAACGTTCTTCACGACGCGACCCCCACATCGGGTCCGCGCACCCGACGCGAGAACCACTTCGAGGCCGAGCACGACATCCCGCGGCGCGCCGTAGCCCTGGGCACGGGGCCCGGCGGCGCCGGCCGCGACCACACCGCCCACCGTCGACCCGTCGCCCGGCGCATCGAGCGGGAGTTCCCAGGCGGACCCGGAAAGCGCCGACTGGACGGCGGCAAGCGTTGTACCGGCCCGGACCTGGCACACTCCCTCGCCAGGGTCGAAATCGAGCACCCCTGCGATCCGCGACACGTCGAGCAGGATGCCGGCCCCCCGCGGCGCATTCCCCAGGCAGAGACGGCTCGCGTTGCCACGCACGACCACCGGGATGCGCGCAGCTGACAACGCCTCCAGGGTGCGACCGAGGGCTTCGCCATCCGCGGGGCGCAGCGAGGCCCCGAATGCGACGTCGTCCACGACGATGGCGGCGTGTTCCACCAGTTCCCCCGCGGCCTCGGCCAACCCGCGAAGCACATCGGGCGCGATCGAGGGCCGCATCAGAAGGGCACGCGCTCGTAGCCGCGCGCCTTGGGATTCGCCTCGGCGCAAAAGCGGGTCGAGGGAAACACCTTGCCCGGATTGCAGACGCCATCGGGATCGAAGGCAGCCCGCAGGTAGCGCATGCTCTCCAGGTCCGCGTCCCGAAAGACCAGGCCCATGTGATCCCGCTTCTCCGAGCCGATGCCGTGCTCCCCGGTGATGACACCGCCGGCGGCGACACAGGTACGCAGGATCTCCTCGCCCGCGGCCACCACCCGCTCCAGTTCATCGGGATCCCGGCGATCGAAACAGATATTGGGGTGCAGGTTGCCGTCCCCCGCGTGGAAGACATTCGCGAGTTTCAGGTTGTACCGGTCGCCGATGGCACAGACCTGCTCGAGGACCTCGGGCAGACGCGCCCGGGGCACCACCGCGTCGTGGACATAGAGGTCCGGCGCGAGACGACCCATGGCACCGAACGCACCCTTGCGCGCGCGCCAGAAGCGCTGGCGCTCCGCCTCGTCCCGGGCCACTTCCACGCGCGTCGCACCCGCGTCCCCCGCGAGTTCCCGAACGCGTTCGACCTGGGGGTCGAGCGCGCAAGCGGGGCCGTCGAGTTCGACGATGAGCACCGCGCCGGCATCCCGCGGCAGCCCGGCGGCATAGACCGAATCCTCCACCGCGGCGATGGTGCGCCGATCCACGATTTCGAGCGCAGCGGGCACGAGACCGCTCTGCACGATGGCCCCCACCGCACGGCACGAGGAGACGACGTCGGGAAACACGGCGAGGAGCGTCTCTACGCGCTCGGGGGCGGGGGTCAAGCGAACGGTCGCGGCAGTCACCACACCGAGCGTCCCCTCGCTTCCCACCACCGCACCGACCAGGTCGTAGCCGTGCACGACGCCCGTGGCAGAACCCAGCTGCACGACCTCGCCGTCGGGCAGCACGAGTTCGAGGGCAAGCACGTGGTTGGTGGTCGTCCCGTGTTTCAACGTGTGCGGGCCGCCCGAGTTCTCCGCGATGTTCCCGCCGAGCGTGCAGACCAGTTGGCTGGAAGGGTCCGGGGCGTAAAAAAGACCGAAGGCCTCCACGGCCCGTGTCAGGTCCAGGTTCACCACCCCGGGCTCGACGACGGCGGTACGGTTTTCCACGTCCACCGAGCGGATGCGGTCGAGTCGAGAGCACTCGATCACGACCGCCCCGTCGCGCGGTGTGGCCCCTCCCGAGAGCCCGGTGCCCGCGCCGCGGGGCACGAAGGCCGTACCGGCCTCGCGACACGCCTTCACCACGGCCACGACCTCATCGCGGTTGGCGGGCAACACCACCGCGCCGGGGCGTTCCGGGTCGAGCGTCAACCCATCACACTCGTAGACGATCAGTTCCTCGTCTCGAGCGAGACAGGCCTCCTCACCCACGATCGCGCGCAAGGCGTCGACGAGCATGGCGGGAGTGTACCGGGGAGCTTCCGAGAGCGACCTAGGCGAGTCCCAGGCGGTCGAGATCCTCTTCGGACAGGCCCAGGTGGTGGCCGATCTCGTGGCGCACGGTGATCTGGATCTGCTCGACCAGGTCGTCCCGGTCGCGGCAGATCTTTTCGAGGTTGCGCTTGAAGAGGACGACGCGCGTCAGGTCCTCTTGCTGATCCGAGACGCTCAACTCGGTTCTCGGTGTCCCGATGTAGATTCCCAGGATCTGGGGCGACACGCTCTCGCAGGCCAATACCTCGGGAGAGGGCCAATCTTCGATCAGGACCGGGAGATCCTCGACGTAGTCGCGGATCGAGCGCGGCAGGTTCTCGAAGGCCTCGCTGGCCGCCTTGCGGAAGAAGGGCTCGTCCACTTCGACCGGCACGGGATAGCGGTCGGGATCCAGGGCATTCGCCCGGGCGAAGGCCTCGGCCGCCTCTTCGTCTGCACCCAGGCGCTCGAGCACCAGCGCGAGGTGGTAGACGGCGTGCCCGGCTTCGGGATCCATCGCCGCCGCCGCCTCGAGATAGCGGCGGGCTTCCTCGAACCGACCGAGCTCGAACAGGAGCTGGCCTTCGAAAGATCGGTAGATCCCCACGTCGCCCGTGGTCTTGAGCGCCCGCCGCACGAGGAAGAGCGCTCCCTCCAGGTCGTCGAGATAGAAGACCGCCTTCGCCTTGAGGTAGTAGACCTCGCCCTCGGCGGCCCGGTCGAGGCGCGGAAGTTCCGCCCGCCCCGCGAGCAGTTCGTCGCAAAGCGCTACCGCCTGCTCGTACTCGGAGAGATCCTCCACGAGCAGTTCCGCCCGGTTCAGGTGGGCCGTCACGAACTTCGGGTCGGCGCGGATGGCGCGCTCGAACTCGTGCATCGACTCGTCGATCTTGCCCTCCTCCCAGAGGATCTCGCCGCGGCCATTGTGGGCCTCGGCACCTTCGGGGTGGGCGCGCAGGGCTTCGTCCAGCCACGCCAGGGCCTCGTCGGTTCGCCCGCCGTGTGAAGCCTCCATCGCGTGGTCGAGGCAGTCCCAGTATCGATCGTTGTTTGCCATGGCTCCACAGTGACGAAGGGCCGAAGCGGTGCTTCGGCCCCCAACTCGTCCAGAATAGCATGGCGGCCCGGCCCAGAGGCGCGGAGAGCTCCGTCGGGGAAATACCCTAAGGCTCTGAAATCATTGCGGGTTTCGTAATATTTCGGGACCCGGGAAGGCCGGCGAGACAGCCGCAGCTCAATCCCCCAACCCCCCGGTTTGACGTCATTTCACCGAGGGTTCGGGGACGAGAATGCGCCGACAGTGGGTGCAGGTGATCACCGCCGCCATGCGCAGCAGCTCCACGTGGAGTTGGGGCGGGATGGTGGTGCGGCACCCCTGGCAAATCTCCTGGCGCACCATCGCCACCGCCGGCCGGCGGCTGCCCGCGATGCGCTCGTACTGGGAAAGCATTTCGCCCGGCACCTGGGTACAGAGTTCGACTCGGGCCGCGCTCTGCTGCTCTTCGCGCACCCCGAGTTCCTTCTCCCGCGTGTCGAGCTGACCCTCCGCCGTACTGACACGCTCGAACACCGCCTTGGCCTCTTCCTCGGAGCGCTCGCGCGCCGCCCCGGCAGCCTCGATGTTTTCCATCGCTTCCAGGATGGTCGTTTCCGCCCCGGAGATCCCCGCGCGGGCTTCTTCGATCTCCCGGAGCAGTGCGCTGTAGGCTTCGTTGCTCTTGACCTGGAACTGTTGGCCTTCCAGCTTCGCGACGAGGGCCTCCTTGTCCGCCAGCTCGACCTCGGCAGCGCGCTGCGCTTGTTCCGCCTCCTGCTGGCTCGCAACCGCCGCTACAACGCGCTGCTCGGCAGCTTCCCGCTCCGCCGCGAGCTGCACCCGCCGGTCCGGCAAGGCTCCCCGCTCGGCGGCTGCGGCGTCGAGTTCGTCGTCGATCTGCTGAAGATCGATCAGCTGTTGCAGGCCCTCGAGCAAAGCCACCTCCGTCGGGAGCCATTCTAGACCAACTCCACGACGCATCTCATGCCCGCATTCGACCGCCACCCCAGAAATCCGTTTCGCCGGGTCGGCTGCCGGTCCCTTGACCCCGGCACGCTCCCCGGCGTACACCTCGGTTCGTGCCCGATTCGCCCCAGAACCCCCTCCCGGGCCCCTGCGCCGGGGTCCGCGTCCTGGATTTCTCGACGGTGATCTCCGGACCCGTGTGCACCCAGGCCCTGGGGGATCTCGGCGCCGACGTCGTCAAGGTAGAACCGCCCACCGGCGACCCCTGCCGCCACTCGGGCGCACCGTTTCGCGAGCCCGGCTTCTCGGGCTTTCTCTCCCAGTTCAACCGCAACAAACGAAGCATCGTGCTCGATCTCTCCAAGGAAGACGCCCGCGCCGCGGCCCGGCGGCTCGCCGACCGTGCCGATGTCCTGGTCGAGAACTTCCGTCCCGGCGTGACCGACCGGCTCGGCCTCGGCTGGAAAGAACTCGCCGCGTCGAATCCGCGGCTCGTCTACGTCTCCATCAACGGCTTCGGCCCCGACGGCCCCTACGCCGCCCTGCCCGCCTACGACCACGTGATCCAGGCCCTCGGTGGCATGATGCCCACCCAGGGCGGCGACGGGCCGCCTCGGCTCGTGTTGAGCAGCGTCGCAGACAAGTCGTCCGGCCTCACCGCCCTGTCCGCAATCCTCGCCGCCCTGCTCGCCCGAGAACGCGACGGCCTCGGGCAGCGCGTCGAAGTCCCGATGCTCGACGCCTTCGCCGCGTTCAACCTGCCCGACGCGATGATGCCGCGGAGCTACCCGGACCTCTCGACCGACGCGCCGGGCGCCCAGGACGTCTTCCGCACCTTCGCAACGGCAGACGGTCATGTCGTGGGAATCGTGCTCCAGGACTCCCAGTTCGAGGGGATCTGCCGAGTGCTCGGTCTCGAGTCCCTCGCCGACGACGAACGCTTCTCGAGCATGGCGGCGCGCTTCGTCCACTACCGGGAATTCGCAGAACTCCTGGAAGCGGAAATCTGCAAGTGGCCGACCCAAGAATTGATCGAGCACGCGCGGGAACAAGGCGCTCCGTTTGCACCGGTCTACGACGTCGACGCGTTTCTGGACGACCCCCAGGTCGACCACAACGACACCGCACCCGAGATCGAGGACCCGCGTTTCGGAGCCGTGACGCGCTATCTGCGTCACCCGGTCCGCTACCAGCGCACTCCCGCGACCCTGCGCCGCCACGCGCCACGCATGGGCGAACACACCGACGAAATCCTCGCCGAATCCGGGTTCGAAGCCCCGGAAATCGAGGCGCTGCGACGCACCGGCGCCGCACGCTGAAATCCTCTAGCAAACTCGGCGGCGAAACGAGTAGACTCGTTAGGCAATGCGGGTCGTCTTGGACAGTTAAACATGCTCCCGAGTCGCTGGATCCTTGGTTGCTTGGTGGGGTTCTTCTGCTTCGCGGGCCCGACGCATGGAGAGCTGCCTGCGGAGCCGATCGGACGGGTCGAAACCCTTCCCGCGACACTCGGGCCCCACTGGGTGTGGGCCTCGGATCCGGTCCTGGAACGCATCGCCCTGGTGGACCTCGACCGGGGCGACATGCTCGGCACTGTCGACGGGGGCTGGGGCTTTACGGTCGGGGTCTTCCCCGAGGGCCGACCCGAAATCTACGTGCCGGGAACCTATTACTCCCGGGGCAGCCGGGGCGTGCGGACCGACGTGGTCACGTTCTACGACGCGCACACCCTGGCGCCGAACGGAGAAGTGGTCCTGCCGCCGAAACGGGCGAGCAACGTGCTCCCGTCGGCCAACAACGCGCTTTCGGGGAACGAGCGCTTCCTCGCGGTGTTCAACATGACTCCCGCGACCTCGCTCAGCATCGTGGACGTCGTGAAGCGTGCCTTCGTCACCGAGATCCCGACACCGGGCTGTGCCCTGGTCTACACCGCGGGTCCGCGTCGTTTTGCCATGCTCTGCGGCGACGGCGCGCTGCTGCTCGTGTCCCTGGACGAAACCGGGCGGCTTGCGTCGAAGCGACGCACCGAACGCTTCTTCGATCCCGCCACCGACCCGGTGACCGAAAAAGCCGCCCGGTGGGGCACGAGCTGGGTGTTCGTCTCCTTCGAGGGCCTCGCCTACCGCGTGGACTTTTCCGAAACCGAGCCGGTCTTCGAGACACCATGGTCCCTGGTGTCCGAAGCAGACCGGGAAGCCACCTGGAAGCCGGGCGGCTCCCAGCACCTGGCCGTTCACGAAGCCAGCAACCGCCTCTATTCCGTGATGCACCGCGGGGGGCGCGATACCCACAAGCAGCCCGGCACGGAGATCTGGGTCTACGACCTCGAGTCCCACGAGAGACTGCAACGCATTGCGTTGCGCGGCCCCGGCCTGACCGTCATGGGAGTCTCCATGGCCTTCGGCGAGGACTGGATCTGGCCCTTCAGCCGCCTCTACGACTGGGGCGTCGGTCTCCTGACGGAAGAGCTGGGGGTGTCGATCATCGCGGTGACCCAGGACGAGCGGCCGCTGCTCGCCACGACGGCCCCCTACACCGGGGGCATCGGCGTGTACGACGCCCTTTCCGGTGAACCCCTGCGCCGAGTCATTTCCGGCAACTTCACCAACGTCGCGCTCCAGGCGCCGTGGAACGGCATGAAATGATCGACGGCCCCGCACTCGACCCGGTCGTGAGCACGGTGTTGCGCGCGGGCCTTGGGCTCCTCCTGTTGGCGTCGGCGGTGCACAAGCTCCGGGAGGGGCGGGCCTTCCGAGCGGCCCTGACCGACTACCGTCTCCTGCCCGAGCATTGGGTACCCGTTGCAGCGGCTGCCATCGTGGGAATCGAGTTCGCGGTCGGGGCGAGCTTGTGGGTTCCGGCGACGGGAGCCGTGCCCGCCCTGGCCGCAGCGACCCTGCTCGCCGTCTACGCCACAGCGATCGCGGCCAACCTCGCCCGGGGACGCCGACACGTGGCCTGCGGCTGCGCGGGGCCGGCCGGGTCCCAGACAATCCACTGGGGCCTGGTCGCACGCAATCTCCTGCTGGCGCTGCTCGCCGTCGCTGCGGCGTACCCGTCGACTCAACGGCCCCTCGTATGGTTCGACGCCGTGACCGGGACCGGAGCGCTGGCATACCTCGCACTCCTATACGCGGCCTCGGACGTCGCCCTCGCCAATCTCGGTCGCTTGCGCGCCTTGCGAGCCGGCCCATGACCGACGCACTCGTCGTCTCGAACCTCCTGCTCTGGATCGCCGTCGTGGCCCTGGGTCTGGTCGTACTCGCCCTGTTGCGACAGATCGGCGTCCTCCACGAGCGCGTCGCCCCGGCCGGTGCCCTGGTCGCGCGCGGCGGCCCGGCGATCGGCGAGGCGGCCCCGGTCATCGAGGTCGCGGACTGGAACGCAAAGCCGATCCGGATCGGGGGCAGCGCACCCGACGGGCTGCGGACCCTGCTGCTGTTCCTCTCCCCCAGCTGCCCGGTGTGCAAGTCGCTCCTGCCCGCCGTCCGGTCGCTCGCCGCCCGCGAGAGCCGGGACCTGCGGCTCGTCCTCGCGAGCGACGGACCGCGCGACGAACACCGCGCCTTCGTCGACGCCGAAGCCCTGGACCGCGAGTGCTACGTGCTTTCCGCTCCCCTCGGTCTCGCCTGGCAGGTCGGCGCCCTGCCCTACGCCGCGCTCATCGACGCGCGGGGAGTTGTCACGGCGAAAGGCCTGGTCAACACTCGGGAACACTTGGAGAGCCTGTTCGAAGCCGAGCGGCACGAGGTGGCCACGGTGCAGGAATTCGTCGAACGCCGTCGCGCAGCCGGGGAGGACGCGTGAAGCGTCTCGACGCGTTCTTCGACGGTGCGGCCCGCAACCTCGCCCGTCGCACCTCCCGCCGGAGTTTCCTGGGCCAGCTCGGTGCCGCGTTGCTCGGCGGGGCGGCGCTCCCCCTGCTGCCCGTGGGGCGCGCCGCGGGCGCAGCTGGCGAACCGACTGGCAACCCCGAGGACTGCGCGTACTGGCGCTACTGCGCCATGGACGGGTTTCTCGCCTCGTGTTGCGGTGGATCCCACCGGTCGTGCCCACCGGGCACCGAGATGTCTCCCGTCACCTGGCTCGGAACCTGTCGGAACCCCGAAGACGGGCGCGACTACGTCATTTCCTACAACGACTGTTGCGGCAAGGACATCTGCGGCAAGTGCGTCTGCATGCGCCACGAGGGCGACCGGCCCGTCTACATTCCCAGCCGGAACAACGACATCGTCTGGTGCATGGGGGACGCGGGTCTCGTGTACAACTCCACCGTGGCCATCGTCGTGGGCGTCGCCTCGGAAGACGAATGAAACCGGGAACGCTCGTCCTCGTGGTGGGGCTGATGCTCGGGGCGCCGCTGCCCGCCAGCGCCGGCAGCCCCGCCGTCGACTACATGCTGGAATGCCAGGGCTGTCACCTGCCCGATGGCGCGGGGGCCCCCGACGTACCGGACCTTCGCAATACGGTCGGTCGCTTTCTCGCGGTACCCGGAGGCCGTGCCTACCTGGTACAGGTTCCCGGCAGCTCCCAGTCTGCACTGGGCGACGCGGAACTCGCGGCGGTGCTCAACTGGATGGTCACGAACTTCGACCCCGGCACGGCGAGCGCGGGGTTTCAGCCCTTCGACGGCGAAGAGATCTCGACGCTGCGCGTCGCGCCCCTGGTCGACGTCGAAGGCGTCCGGCGCGGACTCGTCTCGCAGTTCGCCACCGACTAGAGCGGGGTCCGGCACGCCTCGACGCGCACGAGCGCCGCGGCAGCCGCATCCGGCGCCCAGGCGCGCAACCGCTCGTCTTCGAGCACGCCGGGGTCGTACCAGAGAAACGCCACCTCGTCCCAGGGCGGCTCTCCGTGGGGACCCCCGAGCACCGGTTGGGTCACGGCGCGCGACGGCCCGAGTTCGAGCAAGGGGGCGAGGGCGCCCTCCGCCGCCGCCTTCGCGAGGGCCGCCACCTTCACCGCGCCTTCGGGAACCGCTTGACTTCCCCGGACGAGGCTCGGTTCCCCGACGGCAAAGAAGGTATTGCGCGCCGTGTCCATGAACGTGAGTTCGTCACGCCGGATGGCTTCGCCTTCGGGCGATTGAAGCACGCCCAGGATGTGCTCGACGTCCTCGGGGCGCGCATAACCGAACTCGGTCATCACGTCGAAGCTCGGCTCCGCGCCGCCCAGCGTCTCGGTGACGTGGTTGCGGAGGTAATGAGTCAGCCCCTGCATGTGGGGAAGCGCGAGGGGCGCGTGGATCGTCTCGTAATGGTCGCGAAATTCCGCCCGGGTGACGCCAGGCTTGCGAACGATCAGGGCCAGGGTTCGGATCACCCGCGGTTCTCCCCGCGCGGACCGAGCCGCGCCAATAGTTGATCTACAGCGGAGTAGGGATCCACCGCCCGGTTCCTCACCTGCTCCACCAGACGCTTGCTCTCGGGTTCGCGTTCCGCCGCTTCGAGCAGGGCCTCGGCTGCCGCGCGCCGGAGCAACTCCCGGAAGAGGTGGAAATGGCGTCGCTCGGAACGTTGCGACCAGGCGCCGCCGGCCGCGAGGTGATCCCGGTGTTTGGCGCAGGCATCGACCAACTCCGCGAGGCCTTCGCCCTGTGTCGCCGACGTGCGTAACAGCGGTGGCAACCAACCATCTTCGGGTGTGCGCCGCATTTCGAGCAGGGCGCCCAGGTGGCGTTCGGCCTCCTCGGCTCCCGGCTGGTCCGCCTTGTTCACGACGAGGACGTCGGCGACTTCGAGGATCCCCGCCTTGAGTGCCTGGACCCCGTCGCCGAGGCCGGGAACGTTCACCACGACTGTCGTGTGGGCCAGCTCCACGATCTCGATCTCGTCCTGGCCCACGCCCACGGTCTCGACGAGAACCGCGTCGTAGCCCATGGCGTCGAGCACCAGCGTCGCCTCGAACGCGGCGCGCGCGAGCCCCCCGAGCCAGCCCCGGGTCGCCATGGAACGGATGAACACCTCCGGGTCGGTAGCGTGGCGCTGCATCCGAACCCGGTCGCCGAGCAACGCGCCGCCCGAAAAGGGGCTCGTCGGGTCCACCGCGAGGACGCCGACCGACAGACCGCGCGCCCGCAGGGCTCCGATCATGCCGTCGACCAGGGTCGACTTCCCGGCTCCCGGCGGCCCCGTCACCCCGATCACGTGCGCCCGACCACACTGGGGGTAGAGAAGCTTCAGCGCATCCGCGGCCGACGGGTCGCCCTCTTCGATCCACCGGATCACGCGCGCGCCGGCCGCCGGGTCTCCGTCGAGTGCAGCGCGTGCAACGTCCATCGGCTAGGCGCGCTCGGCCCACCACTGCTCGATGTAGCGCACGATGTCGTCCGTTCCGGTGCCCATGGTGAAGATCTCTGCAAGACCGGCCTTCCGGAGCTCTTCCGCATCTTCTTCGGGGATCACACCCCCGCCAATGACGAGCTTGTCGCCAGCGCCGCGCTCCTGGAGCAGGGCGACGACCCGGGGAAAGTGCTGCATATGGGCCGCCGACAAACTCGACAGGCCCACCACGTCCACGTCTTCCTGAATCGCCGTGTTCGCAACCATCTCCGGCGTCTGCTTGAGGCCGCTGTAGATCACCTCCATGCCGGCGTCTCGCAGGGCATGGGCGATGACGGTGACTCCGATCGTGTGGCTATCGAGGCCGAGCTTCGCCAGCAAGACGCGCACCCGCCGCGGATTCTCGGCCACGGTTGCTCAGACTCCGGCGGTCAGCGAATCGGGGTGGTACTCGCCGAACACGTCGCGCATGGCGTCGCACAACTCACCGTGGGTCGCTTGCGCACGCACGGCTTCGAGCACGGGCGGTACCAGGTTCTCACCGGCTCGTGCCGCGCCGCGCACGTCCTCGAGCACCCGCTTCACCCGTCCCGCGTCCCGTTCCGAGCGGACGCTACGCACTCGTTCGATCTGCCGCGACTCCACGGCGTCGTCGAGGCGGAAGATCTCGATCCCCCGCTGCTCGTCGGGAACCTCCAGGTGGTTCACCCCGACGAGCTTGCGACTCCCGTCTTCGATCTCGCGGTTGCGCTCCCACTGTTCGCGAGCGAGTTCCCGCTGGAAGTACCCGGTCTCGATGGCTCGCAGCGCGCCTCCCATGGCATCGACGGTTTCGATCTCGGCGAAGACCGCGTCTTCCAGCGTCCGGGTCATGTGTTCCACGTAATAGGAGCCGGCAAGGGGGTCGATCGTGTCTGCGGCCCCCGTCTCGTGGGCCACGATGTTCTGCACCGCCGCACCGACGCGGATCGCCTCCTCGCTGGGAAGGGCGTGCCCCTCGTCGTGGAGCGGTGTCGTCATCGTCTGCCCGCCGCCACCGAGGGCGCAGGCGAGCATCTGGATTCCGAGCCGGGCGATGTTGTTCAGGGGTTGCTGGAGCGTAAGGGACATGGTGCCCGGCGAAGCCATCAGGGAAAGCTGGAGGGACTCGGGCTTCTTCGCCCCGTACCGTTCCTTCATGAGCCGCGCCCAGATCTTGCGGTAGGCACGCAGCTTCCCAACGGCTTCGAAGAAGTCCATATCGACGCCGGTGATGAAACTGAAATACGGGGCCACCTCGTCGACGTCGAATCCCCGGGCGAGAACCCCGTCGAGATACTGCATCGCGATGGCGAAGGAGAAGGCGAGTTCCTGCACCGGGTTCGCCCGGGCGGCGTAGAGTTGTGCGCTCACCACCGCGATCGGCACCCAGTTCGGGTGATTCCGGATCGTGTACTCGATGACGTCGGTAGCGATCCGCAGGCCGTGTTCGGGGGGATAGATGTACCGGCCGACACAGGTGTACTCGATGAGGATCGCGTTGGGCATCTGGAGCGTGAAGCTCCGGGGATCGACACGTCGGCGCTCGAGCGCTGCGATGATCATGGCCAGGTTGATCGGCTGGGGACCGTTGCAGACGGACGTGAGGTGGCGAAGCCGGTCGAAGGGAATGTCGAGCGCCGCCTCCATGTCCGCGAGAGAGTCGATCGCCGTGCCTGCACGTCCCACTTCGCCGGCCGCGAGGGGATGGTCCGAATCGAGACCGTTGGTGGTGGGCAGGTCGTACTCGATGATGAGACCCTGGAGTCCCTCCTCCAGCATGTAGCGGGCGCGCTTCGCCCAGTCCGTGCCCGTCCCGAAACCCGTGACCTGGCTCATCGTCCACAGGTCGGAGCGATACCCGTTGGGCTCGGTTCCGCGGGTGAAGGGATACTGGCCGGGAAAGCCCACGTCGCGCAGGTAGTCGAAGTCGATCGCTTCGAGGTCTGCAGGGGTGTAGAGGGCCTTGACCGGCCAGCGCATCGCCTGGGTCCGGAACTCGGGCTTGCGCTCCCCCCGACCCGCAAGCGAGGGAACCCGGGTTCTCTCCTGCCACTCGGCCTCTCCCTTCGCGACGGGAGATCCGCTCTGCTTCTTCTCCGCCATGAGACGCCCAGTATGCCCTCTGCTGGGCGAGAATGCGCGACATGACCGGAGCCCTCAGCCGCTACCAGAAGCTCCTCTTCGTGCTCCTGTGCGGTGCGACGAGCTTCGAGGGTTTCGACACGAAGCTCGCCAGCCTGCTCCTCCCCCAACTCGGGAGCGAGTTTGGCGTCGGACCCGAAGTGCTCGGCCGAACCCTTTCGGCGCTCAGTCTTGGAACCGTCGCGGCCTTTGCGGTGATCCGGCTGGCCGATCGCTTCGGCCGACGACCCCTGCTGCTCGTTTCGCTCGGGGGCTATGCCCTGCTCACCTTCGCCACGTTCTTCTCGCGCACTCTCGTCGAGTTCGCGGTACTCCAGTTCGGGGCCCGCATGCTCATGGTGACCCAGCTTGCCCTCGCCTACGTGATCCTGAGCGAAGAACTCCCGGCCAAGTTGCGGGGACGCGCGAACGGGTTGCTCGGCGCTTTTGCGAGCGTCGGCGCTGCGCTGCCTGCAGTCTTCCTGGCGCCACTCGAAACGAGCACCGCCGGTTGGCGCGGCCTCTTCCTGGTGGGCGCCCTCCCCCTGCTCTTCCTGCCCCTGTTCTGGCGCGTGCTGCGTGAACCCCCCGCGTTCGTCGCACGTCAGGGCGCCGTCGGGGCCTCGATCGCAGCCCAGGCACGCATCCTGCTCGGACCCGGACTACGGCGGCGCTTTCTCGGCGTCACCGTCCTTTGGTTCGCGGTGAACTTCTTCAGCGCCTGCACGATGTTCTTCTTCACCTACTACGTCTTCAACGAACGGGGCTGGACGGCGGCCGACCTGCAGATCGTCGTGCCCGCGGCGGTGCCCTTCGCCTTCCTCGGCTACTGGTCCGGCGGTCGCTTGATGGATTGGGTCGGCCGCCGCGTCGCCGCCGTCAGCTTTCTCGCCCTGGGGAGTGTCGTCACCCTCGTCTGCTACCAGGCGACGAGCTGGGCGGTGATCGCGGGTTCCTGGGTCGCCCTGCAGATGCTCCAGGGCATGTGGCCCATCGCGAACACGATTACGGCGGAACTCTTTCCGACCGAGGTCCGCGCCAATGCCAACGCGCTCTCTCACAACCTGCTCGGACGCTGGGGCCTCGTGATCGGCCCGACCGTAACCGGCGCGGCCGCCGCCGCCCTCGGTTCGACGGGGAACGCGGTCTCGCTCCTGGGCCTTGCCAACCTGATTGCGATTCCCCTCATCCTCTACCTGGTCCCCGAAACCCGGGGCATCGCCATCGAGGAGGCCGGGCTTCCCGAAACGCGACAAGCGTGACGGCACGAGGCACGCAACACTCCCCGCGCAGCGACGGATCCCGCGTGGCAAGAACGAGCGCCCCGCGCGGCACAGACCCGGAAAGGACCCATGACTCTCGACCCCCAAACCCCCGTACTGGTCGGCGTCGGCACCGTTCAACAACGCGCGGAAGACCCGTCCGCTGCGCAAGAACCCCTCGACCTGATGGAGCGCGCCCTGCGCCGCGCCGGAGAAGACGCGGGAGATCCCGGGCTCCTGGCCCGTGCCGGCGAAATCCTGGTCCCCCAAGGCTTCTGGGACTACGCCGATCCGGCCCGGGCACTGGCAACACGCCTCGATGCCACCGGTGCGCGTTCGACCCTGGTCCAGCTCGGAATGCTCCAGACGACGCTCTTCGGCCAGGCGGCCCAGGCGATCGCCGAAGGGCGCGCCGACATCGTGTTGGTGGCCGGCGGCGAAGCCAAGTACCGCTCGCTCCGCGCCCAGGTCGAAGGCGTGTCCGCCGCGAACTCCGAACAGCACACCACGCCCGACACCGTGCTGTCGCCCACTGCGGAAATCATCCACCCCTTCGAGATCGGTCACGGACTGCAGATGCCCGTGGGCCAGTTCTCCGTCATCGAAAGCGCGCTTCGTTTCGCCGACGGCGAGGATCTCGACGACCACGCCGAGCACATCGCCCAGCTGTGGTCGCGCATGAGCGAGGTCGCGGCGGGGAACCCGGAAGCCTGGCGTCCCGAACGAGTCCCCGCGGCCGACATCCGTTCCACCGCGAACGGGAACCGCATGCTGGCCTTTCCGTACACCAAATCCCACAACTCCCAGTGGAACGTGGACCAGGCGGCGGGTCTCGTGTTCACCTCGGTCGCCACGGCGCGCGCGGCGGGCATCCCGGAAGCGCGCTGGATCTTCCCGTGGACCGTCGTGGAATCGAGCTTCATGCAGCCCCTGGCCCAACGTCGGGAACTCCACCGTTCGATGGGCTTCGCGGCAGCGGGGCGGCGCACCTACGAGCGCATCGGGCGCGCGGCCGACGAGATCGACCACTTCGAACTCTACAGCTGCTTCCCTTCGGCAGTCCGCGTCCAGTGCCGGGAACTCGGCATCGACGACAAGCGAGCGCTCACCGTGACGGGCGGAATGGCCTTCGCCGGCGGTCCCCTCAACAACTTCGTGCTCCAGGCCCAGGCAAAGATGGCCCAGGTGCTTCGCGACGCGCCGGGCAGCGTCGGCATGGTGAACGCTGTGAGTGGGATCCTCAATAAACAGGGCGTGAGCATCTGGTCCAGCGAGGCCCCGCCCCGGGCCTTCGGCTACGAAGATGTCTCCGCGGAGGTCGCGCGGGACGCCGGCGCCGCACAGCTGGTGGAACAGGCGACGGGCGCTGGCCGAGTCTCCGGCTACACGGTGCTGTTCGAGGGAGAGGAGCCGGCGAAGGCCGTCCTGTTCTGCGAACTCGAAGATGGCAGCCGGGTGTTGGCCTCCAGCCCGGCACTCGCTCGACAGGGCACGCGGGAGGAACTCTGCGGCCGCTCCGTGATGCTGTCTGACGACGGAAACGTCGACCTCGCCTGACACGCCCCGAAGCGACCGCGCAGGCGCCCCGGTGAGAGTAGAATGGCGAGCCGGAGGACATCGGCTTGACCTGGCTCCCGGAAACCGCCCCCGGCGCAGACCCCTTCGCACGGGTCTTCGGGTTGCGACCCAACCTGTTCGACGCCTGGAAGCAGTTCGAAGCGCTGCTCTGGCAGGACAAGCGGGTCGATCCGGTGGTGCTCGAGCTGTGCCGGTTGCGCCTGGCCGGTATGAACGGCGCGGCGTACGGGCGGAACCGCCGGGCCCCCGCCGCTGTGGAGGCAGGGCTCGAGGAGGCCAAGATCGCGGCCCTCGACCACTGGTGGAAGACCGATCTCTACTCGGCAACCGAGCAGGCCTGCCTCCGGTTCGCCGAACAGTTTGCCCTCGACCCGGGCGAAATCACCGACGCGGTGGCGCGCCCCGTCGTCGAGGCCCTCGGCGAACCCGGCACTGTCGCCTTCGTCGAGGCCCTCGCCATCTTCGACGGCTTCAGCCGCTTCAGCGCCATCCTCGGCATCGCGCCGGCAGGAGACGCCCCGTGATCGCTCCCCGCGTTGCGCCGCCCCAGGTCGACACGGACGACCCCATTGCGAGCAGCGTCCTGGCCCACCAACCCGTCCTGCTCGACGCATTTCTGCGCCTCTACGGCACGCTTTGGAGCCACGGCGAGGTCGACCAGTTCACCAAGGAGATGGCGCGCATCCGGAACGCCCGGACCGTGAACTGCCCCATCTGCAAGGCCACGCGGTTTTCGGGAGCCCGTGCCGAGGGCCTTACCGAAGCAATCGTGGACGAGATCCGGGACGGCTACGCCGCGAGCAACCTGGCGCCCCGTCACAAGGCGGTGCTCGCCTGGGTGGATGCCTTCCTCGCCGACCCTTCCGGCGACCACGAACCGCTGCGACGGGAACTCCTCGTCCACTTCACCCCGGCGCAGATCGTGGAACTCACCGCGGGTGTCGGGCTGTTCATGGGCTTCTCGAAGATCGCCGTGTCGCTCGGCGGCCTGCCCGACGAAATTCCCGTCTACGAACAACCGACCCCCGAAATCCCGGAGCAACCGTGACGCGCCTCGACACCATCCGCGCCAGGATCGACCATCCGGTCATCGATTCCGATGGGCACCACGTCGAGTTCCTGCCCCTGGTCAAGGACTTCCTCGGCGACATCGCAGGCCCCGGGACGGTAAGCGCCTTCGAACAGGTCACCGAGGCATCGGCCCTCGGTCGCCAGCTCGACGCGCAGACGCGCCGGCAGCTCAACATGAGCCGCATGCCCTGGTGGGGCCTCCCCACCGGGAACACCCTCGCCCGGGCCACCGCCATGCTGCCCCGGCTCATGCACGAGCGCCTCGAGGCGCTCGGCATCGATTTCGCCGTGCTCTACCCCACCTACGGCCTGATCCCGATCCACCTCGACGACGAAGAACTCCGTCGGTCCACCTGCCGGGCCTTCAACCAGTACGCCGCGGCGTGCTACGAGGAGTATTCGGACCGGCTCACCGCAGCGGCGTGCATCCCGATGCACACGCCCGAAGAGGCCATCGAAGAACTCGACCACGCCGTCGGCACGCTGGGACTCAAGGTCGTGATGCTGTCCGCCTACGCGTCGCGCCCCTATCAGGGCAGCGACCTGCCGCGTGGCGCGCGCTGGCTCGACTTCTTCGGCTTCGACAGTGTCTACGACTACGATCCGGTCTGGAAACGCTGCGAGGAACTCGGTGTATCGCCGACCTTCCACTCCACGGGCACCGGGTGGGGCTCCCGCAGCTCTGTTTCCAACTACGTCTACAACCACGTGGGGAACTTTGCGGCAGCCGGCGAAGGTGCCGCCCGTGCCCTCTTCCTCTCCGGGGTTCCCTGGCGCTTCCCCGGGCTTCGCTTCGCTTTTCTCGAAGGCGGTGTGGCCTGGGCATGCAGCCTGTACGCCGACATCCTTGGACACTGGGAAAAACGCAATCGCAGCCACATCGGGCACTACGACCCGGCAAAACTCGACCGGGGCAAACTCGAGGCCCTGTTCAGCGAATACGGCCCCGATGCCTTCCGCGAGCGACTCGGCCGCATGGACGAAAGCCTCGCGCTCCTGTCGGATCCCGACGAGGATCGCAGCGCCCTCGACGAATTTTCCCGCTGCGCGATCGAGGGACCCGACGACATCCGAGACATCTTCGTTTCGCGTTTCCACTTCGGTTGCGAAGCCGACGATCCCCTCAATGCCCTGGCCTTCCAGGCCCACATGAACCCGGGCGATGCGCGGATCAAGGCGGTCTTCAGTTCCGACATCGGGCACTGGGATGTGCCGGACATGACCGAAGTCCTTCCCGAGGCCTACGAACTCGTGGACAAGGGACTCCTCAGCCCGGCAGATTTTCGCGATTTCGTCTTCGCCTTCCCGGTTTCCCTGTGGGCGGAGACGAATCCCGACTTCTTCCGTGGAACCGCGGTCGAGCAGTCCGTCGACGCCATCCGACCGGCGACGCCGGTGACCTAGTCCCGCCAGAACGCGCCGACTCCCGAACACGCCCCCAGCGAGGAACGCCGATGCCCAAGCGAACCTACTGGCAGGAAAACCTGCGGCTCGTGTTTCTGTGCCTCGTCATCTGGTTCACGGTGTCCTTCGGCTTCGGGATCCTGCTCGTCGATGTCCTGAACCGGGTCGAAATCGGCGGTTTTCGGCTCGGCTTCTGGTTCGCTCAACAGGGAAGCATCTATGTCTTCGTCGGACTGATCTTCTTCTACGCCTGGCGCATGTCGCGGCTCGATGCGCGACACGGCGTGGAGGAGGACTGAGCGTGGACCTCCAGACGCTCACCTACCTCGTGGTCGGGGGTTCCTTCGCCCTCTACATCGCGATCGCCTTCCTCTCCCAGGCCCGGACCACCGGCGAGTTCTACGTCGCCGGAAAACACGTCCACCCGGTGGCGAACGGCATGGCCACGGCGGCGGATTGGATGTCCGCGGCGTCGTTCATCTCCATGGCCGGGTTGATCGCCTTCCTGGGCTACGACGGCACGGTCTACCTGATGGGCTGGACCGGAGGCTACGTCCTGTTGGCCCTCCTTCTCGCGCCGTACCTGAGGAAGTTCGGAAAGTTCACGATTCCCGAGTTCATCGGCGACCGCTACGCCTCCCAGGCCGCGCGGGTAGTGGCCGTCGTCTGCCTGATTGTGATTTCCTTCACCTACGTGGCCGGGCAGATGCGCGGCGTCGGCATCGTCTTCTCGCGTTTTCTCTACGTCGATATCTCCACCGGACTGATGATCGGCATGGCGATCGTATTCTTCTACGCCGTTCTCGGCGGAATGAAGGGCATCACCTACACCCAGGTCGCGCAGTACTGCGTCTTGATCTTCGCCTACACCGTTCCCGCCGTTTTCATCTCGCTCCAGGTCACGGGCACACCCATCCCCCAGTTGGCCTTCGGTAGCAGTGTGGTGGGCGAAGGCGGTTTCCTGCTGGAAAAACTCGATCAGATCGTGACGGAGCTCGGCTTCGCCGCCTACACGGCGGGGACCAAGAGCCGGACGGATGTCTTCTTCATCGCGCTGGCGCTGATGCTCGGGACCGCAGGACTCCCCCACGTCCTCGTGCGTTTCTTCACCGTCCCTCGGGTCCGGGACGCGCGCTGGTCGGCCGGCTGGGCACTCCTGTTCATCGCGATCCTCTACACCACCGCACCCGCCGTCGCCGCCCTCGCGCGGCTGAACCTGACGGAAACCCTGCAGCCCGGCCCGGTCGGCAGCGCCACCGGCAACCTCGCCTACGAGGAGCGGCCCGAGTGGTTCCGGACCTGGGAGGACACCGGCCTCCTGCGTTTCGAGGACCGAAACGGCGACGGACGCATCCAGTACTACCAGGACGGCAACGCGGCGTTTGCAGCGACGGCCGGTTCCTACGGGTGGAACGGCAACGAACTCCAGGTGGACCGCGACATCATCGTGCTCGCCAACCCGGAGATCGCGGGTCTTCCCAACTGGGTAGTCGCCCTGGTGGCCGCCGGGGGCATCGCCGCCGCGCTGTCGACCGCGGCCGGCCTGCTGCTCGTCATCTCGGCCGCGGTTTCCCACGATCTTTTGAAGAGCGTGTTCACACGCAATATCAGCGAGCGCAACGAACTGCGCGCCGGCCGCATCAGTGTCGCCGTCGCGATCCTCATGGCGGGCTACCTCGGCTACAACCCGCCGGGATTCGTGGCCCAGGTGGTCGCACTCGCCTTCGGCCTGGCCGCGGCGTCGCTCTTCCCCGTCATCCTGCTCGGGATCTTCACTTTCCGGGTGAACAAGCAGGGCGCCATTGCCGGCATGGTGACCGGTCTGGCCTTCACCGTGGGCTACATCGTGTACTTCAAGGGCGTATTCGTCGCGCCCTTCGCGGCGAACATCCCCGAGAACTGGCTCTTCGGGATCTCCCCCGAAGGCATCGGTGCGATCGGGGCGCTCCTCAACTTCATCGTCGCCCTCGGCGTCAGCGCCATGACCCCACCCCCTTCCGCCGAGGTGCGCGCGATGGTGGAAAGAATCCGCACGCCGTCCTGAAACCGACCGCGAGGAGAAGACCCATGTCCGAGTCGATCGTCGAGATCACCCCTGGAGAGATCGCGACCCTCACCCTCAACCGGCCCGAGCGCCGCAACGCCCTGAATGTCGCGCTCATGAACGAGATCGAGGCCGCGGCCCGAGGGTTCGCCGACGCTCACGAAACGCGCGTCGTGATCGTTCGCGGTGCCGGGGAATCCTTCAGCGCCGGTGCCGACCTCACCGCGAAAGACGGTGCGCGCAGCGAGCCCCTGGTCGCGCGCCGCCAGGCCGCCCGACTCGGTGGCCGCATGCTCCGGAGCATCCTGGAGATTCCCCAGCCGACGATCTGTGCGATCCAGGGCGTCGCCATCGGGGGCGGCGCCTGTATCGCCAGCGCCTGCGATTTTCGCGTCGCCACCGACGACGCCCGAGTCGGCTACGCCGAAGTCCGACTGGGCATGAACCTCATGTGGAACGCCGTTCCGCTGTGCGTCGGACTGATCGGCCCGGCCCGCACGAAACGGATGTTGATGACCGGCGCGCTCTTCGACGCGCCCACACTCGAGCGCTGGGGCTTCGTCGACGAATGCGTCGCGCCTGCAGCACTCGAGGCGTGCGCGCGGGAGCGCGCCGAGGAACTCGCCGCCCTGCCGCCCACCGCGGTCCAGATGCTCAAACAGAGCGTGAACGCGGTCAGCGGCGCCCTCGACACGGCGGTGATGCACATGGACGCCGACCAATGGCTCCTGACGTCCCAGTCCCAGGACTTCCGGGAAGGCATCAACGCCTTCCGGGAAAAACGCGCGCCACGTTTCACGGGCGATTGAGCCGGCGCCGGGGAGACCTCAGGCCGCGCGCAATTCCTCGAAGTAGCCCCGACGTTCTTCGTCCGTCGCGAAGGGGAACGTGCACAGCAAGCGATCGACCAGGCCGCCGAAGCGCGACTTGAGGACCCCCACCACCTGCTGGGGCTCAGCGACAATCGCGAACGCTTCCAGGATCTCGTCCGTGATCCGTTCTCCCATCGTTTCCCACTCGCCGCGCTTCGAAAGCGTGTTGAGTTCGGACTGGAGTTCGCCCCAGCCGTGGGTCTCGAGTACACCGCGGTAGGCGGGCGTTGAGCCGTAGAAGCCCAGTTGGCGGGTCACCGCGGTACGGGCCGCTTCCCATTCCTTTTCATCCTTGCCCGTGACAATGAAGGCCGGGTAACAGAGTTCGAACCCGTCGCGCGCGCGCCCTGCCGCCGTGAACCCCTGCTCCAGGGCCGGGAGCGTCACTTCCTGCAGGTAGCGCGCCGTGGTGAAGGCGTGGACCAGCATCCCGTCGGCGACCTCGCCGGCCACCTGGGTCATCTTGGGGCCGACCGCCGCCAGCACGACGCGCGGTGCGCCATGGGGGTTGTTGTTCGGCATGAACATGGGCGTCATCAACGTGTGGGTGTAGAAGTCGCCCCGAAAGTCGAGCCGCTCCCCCTCGTACCAACAGCGCCAGATCGCCTGCATCGCCAGGATGAACTCGCGCATGCGCGCCGCTGGCTGGGACCAGGGCATGCTGAAACGCCGGGTGATGTGGGGCGCGATCTGCGAACCGATCCCGAGAATGAAGCGTCCGCCCGAGTGAGCCTGCAGGTCGTTCCCGATGTTCGCGAGGATCATCGGATTGCGGGAAAACGCCACGGCGATCGAAGTCATGAGATCGACCCGCTCGGTGCTCCCGGCGGCGAGCAGCAGGGGAAAGAACGGATCCGTACTCAGTTCGGCCGTCACCAGGCCATCGAAGCCCTGGGCCTCCAACGCCTGGGCTTTCGTCGCAGCATTCGCGAGTTCGCCCACGAGTCCAGCGTCGATCTTCACGAGTCCGCCCCCTCCGCCAGTCGGCCCAGGTGCTCCATGGTGTCGGCGTACTCGGTGGCGAATTCCTCCATCACCGTGCGGACCGACTTCACGTGGTTCAACGAACCCACCACCTGTCCTACGAAGTAGTTGGCCAGTTGTTCAGCACCAGGGTTGTTATGCGCCGTCCGGTTGATGCGAGCCTGGGCTTCGCGCACGAGGCGCGGCTGAAGCGGCATGGGAAGGGGATCCGGATTTTCAGAATCTTCCCAGGCATCGGTCCACGCACTCCGCAACTGGCGCGCCGGTTTCCCCGTGAGCGATCGACTGCGCACGGTGTCGACGGACAGCGCCTTCAAGAACTTCTCCTTCACCACCGGGTGTGTCTCCGCCTCTTCCGTGGTGAGCCAGACCGAACCGGTCCACACCCCCTGGGCGCCCAGCGCCAGCGCTGCCGTCAGCTGACGACCGTTGCCGATCCCGCCCGCCGCCAGCACCGGGAGGGGGCTCACGGCGTCGACGACCTCCGGAACCAGCACGAGCGTCGACACGGTGCCCGTGTGTCCCCCCGCCTCGTAGCCCTGGGCCACGACGATGTCCACACCGGCTTCGGCATGGCGCCGCGCGTGTTCCACCGTACCCGCCAGGGCAGCCACCTTCACGCCGTTCGCCCGGCCCTGTTCGACCATCCACGCAGGGGGCGGGCCCAGGGCAGACGCGATCAGGCTGATCGGATGCTGGAAGACGAGTTCGATCACCTCGCGCTGCTGCTCGTACCCGACGGAAAACTCCCGCGGCAGTTCCACGTCCGAAGGCAGGTCCGGCACCCCGTGCTGGGACAGCAGGTCGTCGAGGAAGGCGCGATGCGACTCAGGGATGCGCTCGTCCATCTGCGTCTCGTCGAATCCCCCTCGCTCGCTTCCTGCAAACCGAGCCGGGAGCAAAAGGTCGACGCCGAAGGGCTTGCCGCCCACTTCCTTCTCGATCCACTCGAGTTCCATCGCGAGGTTCTTGGCCGAGTGACCGGCCACACCGAGCACCCCGAGGCCGCCTGCGTTGGTGACGGCGGCCGCGACATCACGACAGTGGGTGAACGCGAAGACCGGAAATTCGATGCCGAGTTCTTCCGCGAGTTGGGTCTGCACGTGAAACTCCTTCTTTTCGGGATTCAGCCGGCCGCCGCGAAGCCCTGGAGTTCCGCGGCGCGCCCGCGGAGCCACTCGGGACCCCCGAGGAGGTGACGCGCATTCCCGATGCGCTTGAACCAGAAATGCAGGTTCTGCTCGTCGGTCCAGCCGATTCCGCCGTGGACCTGGGTCGACACGCTCGCGATGTCCCGAGCGATCTCCGAAACGTGGGCAAGGACGTGGCACGCCATGAGCGGGGCCTCTCCGGGCACTGACTCGAAACTGTGGGCAGCGTACCAGAGCAACGATCGCGCCGGTTCGAGCTCGGAGACCATCTCGGCGCACATGTGCTTGACGGCCTGGAAGGAACCGATCAACCGGTCGAACTGCTTTCGCTCCTTCGCGTAGGCGACGGCCTGCTCCACCATCGACTCGGCCGCCCCGAAGGCATCGGCGGCGAGGGCGATCCGACCGGCATCGACCATGCGCGCGATCGCGGAGCCGGCGTCCTCGAAGACCGCGGCCGGCGCGACACCCGCAAAAACCACCTCGGCGGTGCAACGGGTCGCGTCGACGGTGCGGAGCCGGGTGATCTCGAGACCCGGGGCGCTCGCCGGCACCGCGGCCAACGTCTCGCCATCGAGGGCGACGAGGAGCAGGTCGGCCCGGCAGGCATCGATGGCCAGCAGCGCCTTGCCCTGGAGGACGCCGCCGTCCAGGGAGACGCCCGCGCCTTCCCGCACGGAAAAGAGTTCGGTGACCGCAACGCCGCACACGGTGTCGCCCGTCGCAACGGCGGTGAGCCAGGCCTCGGCATCGCTGCCCCCGACCGCGCGGAGCGCCACCGGCGCCATCACCCCCGATGCGAGGAAGGGTGTCGGCGTGGCCGCGTGGCCCAGGGCCTGGGCGACCAGGGCGGCGTCGAGCAAGCTCAAGCCGCTTCCGCCCTGGTCTTCGGGGACGAGCATCCCGGCGACGCCGAGTTCCGCCAGCGCCGACCAGGTCGCGCGATCGTTCGGGCAGTCTCCGTCGCGCAGTTCTCGAACGCGCTCGATCGGAACCTCTTCCGCGAGAAAACCCCGCACGGTCTGTTCGAGCAGGTTTTGATCTTCCGAAAGTCCGAAATCCATCCAGCGCCTCTGGGGTGGCTCAGGTCTTCGCCGGCTTGGGCTCGCGGGGGAGACCCAGCCCGCGCTCGGCAATGATGTTCTTCTGGATCTGGGCGGTACCGCCACCGATGATGAGCCCGAGCGAGAACATGGAATACGCCTGCCAGTAGCCTCGTTCCCGTTCGTACTTCGTGTGGTCGTACAGGACTCCCAGTTCGCCCATGGCATCGATGGCGAGGGCCGCCATGTCGAAACTGAGCTGGCAGTTCTGCAGCTTCACGACGAGTCCCGCCACGCCGGGCGACTCCTGCTTGAGACTGCAGGTGAGCAGCCGCATGCTGTGGTGCTTCATCGACAGCGCCCGGGCCTGGAGCCGCATCAGGCGATCGCGATACACGGGGCTGTCCATGACCGCAACGCCGTTGACCGTTTCCTTTTCCATGAGTCGCGCGAGGCGCATCCACGTGCCCTCGGCATTGGCGTTCAGGGAACTCCGCTCGTGCTTCAGGGTGGTGTTGGCGATCTTCCAGCCCTCGCCGCGCTTTCCCACCACGTTCGCCTGGGGCACGCGCACATCGTTGAAGAAGACCTGGTTGAACGAGTTTTCCCCGATGTCTCCGGACATCGTCCGGAGCGGTTGGATCTCGATGCCCGGCGTGTCCATCGGTACGAGCACGTAACTGATCCCCGCGTGCTTCGCCGCGTCGGGTTCCGTGCGAACGAGCAGGAAGCACATGTCGGCGTGGTCCGCCGTGCTGGTCCAGATCTTCTGCCCGTTGATCACGAAGTCATCGCCGTCTTCCGTCGCCCGGGTCTGGAGGCTCGCCAGATCGCTGCCCGATCCGGGCTCCGAATAGCCCTGGCACCACATGACCTCGCCGCGCATCGTCGGCGCAATCCAGCGCTTGCGCTGTGCCTCCGTGCCGTGGGTCAGCAGCGTCGGCACGAGCATGGAGGGACCCTGGGCCATCATGCCCCGGGGCAGGCCCGCCCGGTTGAACTCCTCGTCCATGATCACGGTGGCCAGGAGATCCGGCTCGGCACCGAAACCGCCGTACTCCTTCGGGATGGTGCGCGCCCAGTAGCCGTGCTCGATGAGCAGGGAGAGCCATGCCACACGGTCCTCGGCACGGCCGCCGCCCAGACCAATCGGACCGCTGGGGCGGTTTTCGCCGAGGAAGGCCCGCACCTGCGCGCGGAACTCGTCGTAACTAGCGTCGAACTCGAGGTTCATGGCTCTCCGGTCGGCGGCTCAGCGTTGCGGCCCGCGGGTCCCGGGTTGCGGCGGATCCACGGGACCCCCCGCGAAACACTGGGCGATGGCCATCCACGCGGTCGCAACGGGGCCCGCCACGGCGAGCGGCGTGTCGGCCACGTTGCGGCCCTGGGTGACCACGTGGCAGAAATCCGCCGCGTCGCCGCGCACGCAATCCGTCTCGCTGGGGTCGTTCCATTCCCAGATCTCACCCGAGGGCGCCACGAGGCGCACGTAGGGCGGGGGTCCGGGCGCTTCGCGCTTGCGGTTCACGAAGGTCCAGCCAAAGGTCTTCACCCCGATGGTGGCGATGTGCTTGATGCGATCGGTGTAACGGCGTTGGGCACCGACGAGATCGTAGATTTCCTGGCCGTGTGCCCAGGTCTCCATGTACCGCGCGGTCGTGAACATGAGGACGCCCATGTCCGGCCCGAACCACGGCAAGCGGCGTTTGGCGTCCGACGCGCCGAGAGCGTCGGCAAGGGAATGGGCCGTGCGGCACCAGGCTTCCCGCAATTGCGCGGCGTCGAGATCGCCGAACCGTTCCCGGGCGAGTTCCTTGTTGGTGCGTCCCCCACCGATGGCCGCAAACAGGGCCTGGCGCTCCGCCTGGAACGCCGCTTCGCCCTCGAGCGCCACCAGGGACACCTGGTCGAAGAAGTGGAGATGACCGACGACGTCCCAGGGCGTCCACTCCATGAACCCGGTTTCGCGCTCCCAATCTTCGGGAGCCAGCTGGTCGAGAAACGCGTAAAGCTCGTCGACCTCGTCGCGAAAGTCGCGGCTCACCGGCAACAACGGGTCGACTCCTCGTCTCGTTCGCCGACGGCCGGGTTCACTCGGAATCGACCGCCCAGGGCGGCTTTTCCCGCTTGAGGAAGGCCTTCATCCCCGCCGCCGCTTCTTCACCCCGGAACAACCGGGCCGAGAGTTCCGCCGTCCAGGCAAACGCTTCTTTTTGCGCCATCCCCGGCACTTCGTACACGAGGCGCTTGGCGAAGCCGAGCGCCTCGGGACCGCCCCGGCGCAAGTCCGAGAGTACTTCGTCGACCGCAGCGTCGAGTGCGTCGGCCGGCACGGCACGGCTGATCAGCCCGAGTTCCGCCGCGCGGGAGGCAGGGAAGCGATGACCGCGCAGGAAGGCCTCGAGCGCATCCCCGCGGCGCAGCTTGGGCAGGCAGACGACGGAGATGATTGCGGGCGCGACACCGAGCCGGACTTCGGTGAAGCCGAACTTCACGTCGTCCTGGGCAATGGCGATGTCGAGGGCCGCCGCCAGCCCGTTGCCGCCGCCCACGACGTGCCCCCGGATCTTGCCGACGATGGGGGTGGGCGAGCGCTGGATTTCCCCGAGCAATTCCTCGAAACCGACCTTCGGGGCTTCCCCCCGCCCGGCGCCCGACTGCTGCTTCAGATTTGCGCCGGCACAGAAGGTGTTGCCCTCGTTGGTGACAACCACCGCGCGGATCGCGGGATCCGCGTTGGCCCGGCCGATCGCGTCGTGAAGGCCGTTGAGGAGCGCAGCACCCAGGGCGTTGCGGTTTTCCACGTCGGCGAGGGTCACGGTCAGGATCCCGTCGCCGGTTTCGAGCCGGACTGTGTCCATTCCGGGTGCTCCAGGAGTCGCGGTGGGGGAAATATTACTTGATCATTATTACCCTCTCTGTTACCTCTGCGTCAACAGGATTCGACCGCCGGCTGCGGTCCGGCCACACACGACGGGAACCCCATGCAACCCCCTCTCCTCGCGCCGCCCGTGCGCTCCACCCTCGATCCCCGGAATCCCGATTTCCAGGAAAACCGCGAGGCCATGCTCGAGAAGCTCGCGGAACTCGAGACGCTTCTCGACGAGGCCGAACTCGGCGGCGGTGTGCACCACCACGAGCGCCTGGCCAAGCGCGGCAAGCTGCCGGTACGCGAACGCATCGCCCTGGCACTCGATCCCGACAGCCCCTTTCTCGAGATCAGCTCTCTCGCCGGGTACAACTCGGACTACGCCATGGGCGGCGGCGCCGTGCTCGGCATCGGCGTCATCGCGGGCGTCGAGTGCGTGATCTTTGCCAACGACCCCACCGTGCTCGGCGGCGCGCTGACCCCCTACGTCGGCAAGAAGTGGATGCGCGCCCTGGAAATCGCGCGGGACAACCACATCCCCTACGTCAGCTTCGTCGAGTCGGCCGGCGCCGACCTGCGCATGGAACCCCAGAACGAAGGCGGCAAGAAGCGGCGGCGTCCGGCCAAGATCAACCACTTCGCGGAAACCGGTCGCTTCTTCTACGAGATGATCGAACTCTCGAAGCTGCGGATCCCCACCGTCTGCGTGGTGTTCGGCTCGTCGACGGCGGGCGGCGCCTACCAGCCGGGCATGTCGGACTACAACGTCCTGATCAAGCAGCAGTCGAAGATCTTCCTCGCGGGCCCGCCCCTGGTGAAGATGGCGACGGGAGAAGATTCCGACGACGAGACCCTCGGCGGTGCGCAGATGCACGCCGATATCTCGGGGCTCGGCGAGTACCTGGCCGAGGACGAACGCGATGCCTTGCGCCTGTGCCGCGAAATCGTGTCTCACCTGAACTGGAAGAAACCGGGGCCCGAGCCGGCCCTGCGCGACGACCCGCCCACCCTCGACCCCGAAGAGCTCCTCGGCGTCATCGACCCCGAATTGCGTCGGTCGGTCGAGATCCGCGAGGTCATCGGGCGCATCGTCGACGGTTCGCGGTTCGAGGAGTTCAAACCGCGCTACGGGCCCACCCTCGTGTGCGGCTTCGCCTCGATCCACGGCTACCCCGTGGGCATCCTCGCCAACAACGGCGTGCTCTATCCGGACTCTGCGGAAAAGGGCGCCCACTTCGTCCAACTCTGCAACCAGATCGACATGCCCCTCGTCTTCCTGCAGAACCTGACGGGGTTCATCGTTGGCCGGGACTACGAGCAGGCGGGCATGGTCAAGAAGGGGTCGCAGTTCATCAACGCCGTCACCAACTCCGAAGTGCCCCACCTGACCGTGATCGTCGGCGCCTCCTACGGCGCGGGGACCTACGCCATGTCCGGGCGCGCGTACAACAACCGCTTCACCTTCATCTGGCCGAGCGCGAAGATCGCGGTGATGGGCGGGAAGCAGATCGCCGGCGTGATGTCGATCGTGCGCCGGGGCCAGGCGGCGCGGAAGGGCGAACCCTTCGACGAAGAGGCGGACGCCAAGCTGCGGGCCGCCGTGGAAGCGGCCCAGGAAAAGGGTTCGGTGGCCCTCGAGGCCACGGGCGCCATCAGCGACGACGGGCTCATCGACCCGCGCGACACCCGCACCGTGCTCGGCATCTGCCTCTCGGTCGTTCGCAACAAGCCCATCGAGGGAACGCCGGGCTACGGGGTGTTCCGCCTGTGAGCTTCTCCACCCTCCTCGTCGCCAATCGCGGAGAGATCGCGCGCCGCATCATCCGCAGCGCCCACGACATGGGCATCCGCTGCGTGGCGGTCTACGTCGACGCCGACGCCGGTGCCCCCTTCGTGGGCGATGCCGACGAAGCCGTGCGACTCGAGACCGGCTACCTCGACGGCAGCGCGATCCTCGCAGCCGCCCGGGCCACCGGGGCCGGCGCCGTCCACCCGGGCTACGGGTTCCTCTCGGAGAACGCGGCCTTCGCTGCAGAGGTGATCGCCGCGGGCCTGGCGTGGGTGGGGCCTTCGCCCGAGGCCATCGAACAGATGGGCGACAAGATCGCCGCCCGGGCCCTGGCCGAAAAAGCCCAGGTGCCGACCCTGCCCGGTGCGGATGACCCCGGAGCGGCGGACCGCGTCGGCTACCCGCTGTTGGTGAAAGCGGCGGCGGGCGGCGGGGGCAAGGGCATGCGCGTCGTCGAAGCGCCGTCCGACCTCGACGAAGCGTTGGCGGCCGCCCGCCGGGAGGCCCAGAGCGGCTTCGGCGACGACCGGGTCTTTCTCGAGCGCTATGTCCGGCGGGCGCGGCACATCGAGATCCAGGTGCTCGGCGACGCCCACGGCAACCTCGTCCACCTGGGCGAACGCGAGTGCTCGATCCAGCGGCGCCACCAGAAGATCATCGAGGAGTCGCCTTCGCCCCGGGTCGATGTCGCCCTGCGCGAAGCCATGGGAGAGGCCGCTCTGCGCCTGGCCCGGGCACTCGCCTACCGCTCGGCCGGCACCGTCGAGTTCCTCTTCGACGAAGACTCGGGCGAATTCTTCTTTCTCGAAGCCAACACGCGCCTCCAGGTCGAACACCCGGTCACCGAACTCGCGACGGGCATCGACCTCGTCCGCGAGCAGCTGCGCATCGCCGCCGGCGAGCCACTGGGCTACGTACAGAGCGACATCCGCTTCGCCGGCGCCGCCATCGAAGCGCGCCTCTACGCGGAAGACCCGGCGAACGAATTCCTGCCCGCCACCGGCACGCTCGCGGCCTTCGCGCCCGCCGAAACACCGACGCTGCGCTGGGACTCGGGTGTGACCGAGGGCTCCGTCGTTGGGACGGATTTCGACCCGATGCTCGCCAAAGTCATCGCCCACGCCCCCACCCGTGCCGAGGCAGCCGGCCGTCTCGCCCTGGGCCTCGAGCGAACGCACCTCGGCGGCGTCACGACCAACCGCGACTTCCTCGTCGCCACCCTCCGCACCCCCGAGTTCCTGGCCGGCGACACCACCACGGACTTCATCGCCCGGGTGAATCCGCCGCGGACCCACGCGCCGGGCGACGCAGAACGCACCCGGCTCGCGCGGCTCGCGGCGCTCTGGGTGCAGTGGGAAAACCGGCGCGACGCCCAGGTGCTCGGCCTCGCCCCTTCCGGGTGGCGCAACGCCCGCCTGCCCGAGCAGGAACTCGTCCTCGACCACGGGGAAGCGAGCGTCGCCGTGCGTTACCGCTCCCAGCGCGACGGCAGTTTCCGTTTCGCCGATGGCACACTCGGTCGCATCCACGCCTGCGACGCAAACGGGATCGACGCGGAAATCGACGGGCGACGCGCGAGGGCCCGGATCCGGCGCAGCGGCGACCGGCTCGTCGTCCACGGACCGAGCGGCGACGTCACGTTCGTGGAAAAGCCCCGCTTCATCCTGCCCGGCAGCGAGGAAACGGCCGGCGGTTTCGTGGCCCAGATGCCGGGCAAGGTGATCGAACTGCGCGTCGCCGTGGGCGACCGGGTGAACGCCGGCGATACGCTCCTCGTCCTCGAAGCCATGAAAATGGAACACGCCCTGCGCACCATGGAAGACGGCGTCGTCACCGAAGTCCGGGTCACCCAAGGCGACCAGGTGGAAGCGGGCACCCTGCTCCTCGTGGTCGAAACCGCGGAAGACGCATAAAGGAAGGCACCCATGGCCGATCCCATCCGCATCGCAAACTGCTCGGGCTTCTTCGGAGACCGCCTGTCGGCTGCTCGCGAAATGGTCGAGGACGGACCCATCGACGTCCTCACGGGCGATTGGCTCGCCGAACTCACCATGCTGATCCTCGCCCGGACCCGTTTGAAGCGGCCGGGCGGTGGGTACGCCCGAACCTTCGTGACCCAGATGAAGCAGGTCATGGGAACCTGCCTCGAACGCGGCATCAAGGTCGTGAGCAACGCCGGCGGACTCGACCCCGACGGTTGCGCCGCCGCCGTTGCCGAGGTGGCCGGCGAACTGGGCCTGCAACCGAAGATCGCCTACGTGCGGGGCGACGACCTGCTGCCGCGCATGGACGAACTCATCGCGGCAGACCAGCTCACCCACTTCGAGACCGGCGAGCCGATCAAGGATGCGTCGGCCTTCCTCACGGCCAACGCCTACTTCGGCTGCTGGGGCATCGTCGACGCCCTGAACGACGGCGCGGACATCGTGATCACCGGGCGCACCACCGATGCCGCCATCGTGTGCGGCCCGGCGGCATGGCACCACGGCTGGAGCCGCACGGACTGGAACCCGCTGGCCGGCGCCGTGGCGGCGGGCCACGTGATCGAATGCGGGACCCAGGCGACCGGCGGCAACTACTCCTTCTTCACCGAGGTCCCCGGCATGGCCCGGGTGGGCTTCCCCTGGGCGGAGATCGCCGAGGACGGCGCGACGGTCTTCGGCAAACACGAGGGAACGGGCGGCGAGGTCTCGATCGGCACCATCACGTCGCAACTGCTCTACGAAATCGGCGGCCCGGAATACTTCGGCCCCGACGTGACCACCCGCTTCGACACGATTCAACTCGACCAGCAGGGTCCCGACCGGGTGTGCATGTCGGGTGTCCAGGGCGAACCGCCCCCGGCCACGCTCAAGGTCTGCATCAACCGCCCCGGCGGCTTTCGCCAGGACCTGAACGTGTGCCTGACAGGGATCGACATCGAAGCGAAGGCGCGACTGGTGGAAGAAGCGTTCTGGGCCGCCTGCCCCTTCGGCCCGGACGACTTCGCGGCGGTGAAGACCCGCCTCGTGCGCACGGACAAGGCCGACCCGGAATCGAACGAGGAGGCCACCGCCTTCTTCAAGATTTCGCTCAAGGACCCGGACGAGAAGAAGGTCGGGCGCGCAACCTCGAATGCCATGATCGAGTTGGCCCTGGCCTCGATCCCCGGCTTCACGAGCGTGGGCGGCGGCCCGGGCGGCGGCCGCGCCTTCGGCGTCTACGAACCCGCGAACGTCCCCGCGGCCATCGTTCCCCAGGAAGTCGTCATGCTCGGCGGGGAAACCCGGGAGATCTCTTCGGTCATTCCCGACGCACCGGCCGAAGTGACGCTGCCCGCCGAACCGGCGGCGACCGTGCCCGGGGACAAGACCCACCGCGCCCCCCTCGGCAGCGTCGTCGGCGCGCGGTCGGGGGACAAGGGAGGCAACGCGAACCTCGGAGTCTTCGCCCGCAACGACGCAACCTGGGCGTGGCTCGACGGTTTCCTCACGACGGAGACCCTCCGCACCCTGCTCCCGGAGGCCGCGGAACTGAAGATCGACCGCCACCGGCTCCCGGGCATCCGCTCGCTCAACTTCGTGCTCCACGGTCTGCTCGAAGAAGGTGTCGCGGCCTCGACGCGCCAGGACGGCCAGGCCAAGAGCCTCGGCGAGTGGCTGCGCGCCCGGGTCGTGGAAATTCCCGGAGGCCTGTCCTCGTGAGTTCCACCCCGGGAACCGACCGGCGCATGCGCTTTCCCGGCGTGCGCGCACCGAAACCCCTGCTTTCCCGCGAGGCGGAGGGACAACTCAGCGCGCGCCAACTCGAACTGCTCGACGAACTCGAGGCGGCGCTCCTGGGCGAGGGCCTCGCCGACCTGACGATGGCGGAGATCGCGACGCTGCTCGGCTGCTCCCTGCGCACACTCTACGGCATCGCGCCGAGCAAGGAGGAACTGCTGCTCAGCGTGGTCGACCGCAGGCTCCATCGCATCGGGCGCAGCGCGATCGAAGCACTCGAAGCCTCGATGCCGCCCCTCGATGCATTGCGGGCCTACTTGCGGACCGCCAACGAGGCCGTCCAGCCGGAAGCCGTCGCCATGAGCGCCAACCTCGGAAAGGTCGCCGGGGCGGGGCGGCTCGTCTCCTCCCACGAGACCTACCTGATCGCGGTGACCCAGAACCTGCTCGACCGCGCGGTCGCCGCGGGACAGATCCCCCCGGTGGACACCGCGGCGGTCGCCCACGTGCTCGGGAGTCTCGGTCGCGAATTCGCCCGGCCCGACGTGGCCGCCATCGCCCAGGCTTCTCCCAAGGAGACGGCCGACGCCATCTCCGAACTCATCCTCCAGGGACTCCGGGCGACCCGCTAGCCCTCCGGTCGCGCCGGGCCACCCACGCCAAGCCGAAGAGAGCCAGGCCGAAGGCGGCGAGGAACGCGAGGAGCGCGCCGTCGTAGTTTCCGGTCACGTCGAAGACGGCAGCAGCGGCCGGCCCCGCGCCTGCGCTCACCGGCAGCATGAAGAGATTCGTGAGGCCCATTCCCCGGCCGATCGACGCCGGGCCGAAGCGCCGCGCCAGGATCGTGGTGTAGACGGGAATGAAGCCCCCCGTCGTCAGTCCGAAGCCCAGGATGGCGAGTACCACCGCCGCGAGGGGCGCGCCCGATACGAAGACCACACACGCGACGAACTGCACGCTGAGCAACCCCGCCAGGATGCGTTCGCCGCGCACGTGGTCCGCCAGGATGCCCACGCTGAGGGTCCCGACCACGGCGAACATCGCGGCGGTGGCCACGACGCTCGCAGCACCCCGCACGGAAAGGCCGTACTCGTAGAGGAAGACCGCCACCTGGCTGTTCCAGCCCGCGGCGATGCCCATGCCCGCGGCGAAGGCTCCCGCCAGCAGGACGAACGCCTGGGTCCGCACCAGACGGCCCATCGTCCAGCCGGCATCCGGCTCGGGCGACGTCCCGGCCACCGCCTCCACGTGGCGGGGAATGAAACGGAGCACGAGCGGAACCGGGATCACCAGGGCGAGCACGGCGAAGAGCGCCAGGGTCCCGTGCCACCGCAACGTGTCCAGGGCGACCCCGGCCAGGGCAGCGAAGCAGAAGATCCCGACGGGTCCGCCCAGGTTCACGATCCCGAGGGCGCGGCCCCGCTCCTCCACGAAGACGCGCCCCACCAATGTGGAGCCCCCCATCGGCCCGAGGGCGGGCACGGCGAGCCCCGCGGTGAAGCAGCACACCGCCAGGAGGCCCAGGCTCGTCGCCTGGGAAGCCACCGCGAGACTGAGGGAAAGCACGACCGAACCGCCGAGCATCACGGGGCGGATCGCGCCCCGGTCGAGGAGGGGCCCGAGGGTCATCCCCCCGACGGCGAGGGCGAACACGATGAGCGTCGGCGCCAGGCTGATGTGCCAGCGCGCCGCGTCGAAGGCCTCCTGGAGAGGCTGCACGAAGAGGCTGAAACTGCCGAGAGTCGTCCCGATGGCAACCGCCTGGGTCGTCAGTGCCACGGCGACGTAGCGGCGCCCGCGCGCGTCCATGCCTCCTCCCGACACACGCCCCCGCGGCGCGCACTCCCCAGTGTATCCTGGGCGCCTTCTTTTCTTCCGCCATTCGAGGGAAACCCATGACCCAGCGCGCCTACGACCCCGAACTCGCCGAAATGATCTCCGTACTGCCCACGAACCTGGACCTGACCGACATGGACCACGCCCGGGCAGAACTCGCGAACCTGATCCCGCCGGCCAGCGACGCCGACGTGGCCGCCCTCGGCATTCGGAGCGAGGACCGCAACATTCCGGGTCCCGACGGCGCGCCCGATGTTCCGATTCGCATCTATACCCCGACCGACGGGGATGGCGTCCGGCCCGGGCTGCTCTACATCCACGGCGGCGGTTTCTGTCTCGGCACCCTCGACGGCGAGCACCTCGGCGCCGCCGGCGCCGCGAAGGCCGCCGATGCCGTCGTGGTTTCCGTCGACTACCGGCTCGCACCCGAGCACCCCTTTCCGGCCGGCGTCGAGGATTGTTATGCCGCCCTCGCGTGGACCGCGGCCGAGGCCGAGACCCTCGGCATCGACCCGGGCCACATCGGCGTCATGGGCCAGAGTGCTGGCGGCGGCCTCTCGGCAGCGGTGGCCCTCCTGGCCCGGGACCGCGGCGGACCGGCTTTGTGCTTCCAGTGCCTCGGCATTCCCGAGTTGGACGACCGGCTCGAAACACCGTCGATGCGCGAATTCGTCGACACGCCGTTGTGGAACCGGCCGAATGCCGAGCTGAGTTGGCGCTACTACCTCGGCGACGCACAGGGAGAGGTTTCGCCCTACGCCGCCCCTGCCCGGGCAAAAGACCTGTCGGGGCTGCCTCCGGCCTACGTGTCGACCATGGAGTTCGACCCCCTGCGCGACGAGGGCATCCAGTACGCCCTGCGGCTGCTCGAGCACGGGGTCTCCGTCGAACTTCACCAGTTCCCCGGCACCTTCCACGGCTCAAGCGCCCTCGCCAACGCCGCGGTCTCCCAGCGCTCGAACGAGGAAATGATGGGCGCGCTCTACCGCGGCCTCCGCCGCGCCTAGCGTTCGGAGAGCTCCAGCTCCGGCGGCGGTTGCCTAGAGCTCGGAGAGCTTCACCCGCAGCACCCGGTCGCCGGCGAAGGAGCCGACGAAGAGCTCGTCGCCCACCTGCAGGCCCACCGTGCCGCCGCCCATGGGCGGGCCTTCCCCGACGAAGATGGTTTCGGTGGTGAGCGTCACGGGGTCGACGGCCACGATGGCGAAAGCCAGGGGACACGCACCGCGCTCGAGACCCTGGCAGACGGTGAACTCCGCCGGGTCGAGGGAACGCAGAGAGGCCACGAGCAGGCGCTTGCCGTCGGGCGTCCAGGTCACGTTGTCGGGCGCCGGCACCTGGGCTTCACCCTCGATCTTGCCCGTCGCCCGGTCGACCCGGCGCAGGGCGTTGCCCATCGAGAGGTTCAGGAAGATCGTCTTGCCGTCGGGCGAGATCTCGACGCCGTTGGGCAGGGCCCCCTCGGTGCCGCCGACTTCCCGAAAGCCCGACACCGCCGACCATTCGTAGACCACCCCGGTCGGCCCCGAGGCCTCGGTGAGCTGTTCGAAGCCCCCGGCGAGGGACATCATCTTGGTGGTGAGAAACCCGCCGCCGGGAACGGCCACCACTTCGTTCAACGACGCGTCGGGGGGTGCGAGAACGCAGCCGCGCCAGGCGAGCTTCCAGTCAGCGCCGGCTCCCGTGACTTCGAAGAACTCGACCGACTCCCGCCCGCCGTGTTGCACAGCGAGGAGTTGCAGCGTTCCGTCGGACCGCGGCGCCAGGTCGATGCCGTGGGGGCTGAACTCCGCCGAGGGCGGCCCGGGACACTTCGGATCGCCCCACCCGGCGTGAGGCGCACCGGTCGCGTCGCCGCCCCGGAACAGCACCCGGCGCGTATCGGTGGCGAGCACGAGGAGCGCGAGGGTGCCGGGCTTGCCGCCCTCGACTTCGCCGTATTCGCTCACGATCAGGGCCCGGTTGCCGGGCAGCGGCACCAGGTCTTCCGGGTTCTGGAACCCGCAGATCGGCTCGGCCGGCCCGACGGCTTCGCACGCAAGATAGGGGCCGGGAAACTCAGCGAACGCCACGAGCGGCGCGCAAACGAGCGAAAGCAAGAGCGCGGTTGCGAAGAAGCGCCTCACCCTGCGGACTCCACCGGCGTGCCGTGGGTCCCCAGGTAGTGCGATGCGAACTGGGGATTTTCCTCGAGCTTCCGGTTGATCTCGTAGATGCGGCGGTACTTCGTATCCCGGATGAGCCACCGGCCCTCCTCCTTGACGTAGCGATCCCAGTAGACGGCGGTTCCGGTGGTGAAGAAGTCGCCGTTCATCACCCACATGTTGTCCGTCAGGTACCAGATCCCCGTCGCCTCGGTTTCGCTCAGCATCTGGATCTCGGGGTGATGCCCGTTGTGGTGTCCGACCGACTGGGTCGTGAAGGATTTCTGGATCGACGCCAGGTATTCGTCGCGGCCCTGGAGCTTCCACTCGTAGGTTCCCCCGATGAAGTGCACCGAGACATCTTCGTGGAACAGGGTCGCCAGCTCGGCGAAGTTCGCCGTGTCGATGCAGCGGAAGTAGGCGTGCTTCACCTGCCGCACCGCCTCCATGTCCATCAGGCGCTGGATGTCCCGGCGCAGTTCTTCGATGCCACCCTGGGATGCCTCCAGGGGCAGGCCCTCGGCGATGCCCATGCCGGCCTTCGTCAGTACGTCGCTCATGCTCCGGTTCCTCCTGGTTTTTCGTCGCGGCCCAGCCGGGCCATCCCGGGACGGCAGGCGGTCTCGAGCCGCTCCCGCTCGTCGGCGGGTAGCTTCTCACGTCGCGGCGTCGGGCGGCCAGAAATCAGCGCCGCCGCCCGGTCGATCCAGCCCCCGGCCCCCGGATCGAGGGCGAAGAAGTCCGCCATGCGCCGCAGTTCCACCTCGGGCCGGTCCAACAGGTCTTCGAACCGCACCGCGAGCTGCTCGCCGGGGTCGATCGCTGCCAGCGCCTCCATGCCCTGCTCGATCTGGCGCGTCCACCAGTCGCCGAAGTGGGAGGCGTCCGGGCGCAGCTTCAGCTGCCGGCCGATCGCGTCGTCTTCGCCCGGCGTCTCCAGCCCCTGGAGTTCCGCCAGGGAGGGCGGCGCTTCCCCGCGCAGGTGCGCGGTCGACAGCGTCACCGCCAGACGGAACGCGTGGTGTTCCCGGATCGAGAGCGCGGCTTCGCGGCCGTCGCGGTGGATGTGGACGAAGCGCGCCTCGGGAAAGAGCGCTTTGAGTTGCGTCACGTAGTCGATCGAAGAACCCGAGCGCTCGATCCAGACGCGACCGCCGGTCTGCTCGGTCAACCAGTCGAACAAGGCGCGGTAGTGTTCGCGCAGAGGGCACGTCGGCCGACTGCGCGCGAAGGCGAGCGCCGCGTCGTAGAACGCGTCCGGTGTCTCGGACAGGCGCGACAGCGCCGAAACGAGCAGCCACGGCAACCCGTCGCTGCGCTGGAAGCGCGAGTCGGGCCCGAAGGGATAGACGATTTCGGGCACCTCGTAGCCGCGCGAAAGCACCATCGTCACGAAGGGGTGCGGCTGGGAAACGAGATCCGCAAAGTCTTCCCCCGCAACGGGCTCCTCCGAGAAGCGGCGCGTCATGTCGAGGCCGTTGAAGAACTCGAAGATGCTCGTGACCTCGGGGCTCTCCCCCAGCATCCGCGACAACAGGGTCGAGCCGCAGCGGCCCGTGCCGACGACGAAGCGGTCCACCCGGACTCCTACCTGCGGTAACGCGACCAGACGGCGCGCCGGCGGCGCGCCAGGATGGCGGCCCGCTCTTCGGGGCGCACCGTCGGCGTACCCGGCGGCAGCGCGTCGTGCAGTTGGGCCAGGGGAACCCGTTGGATCTCGGCTTCGGGCTTGCCCGCGGCCCGCACGAAGCGCGCCGTCAGGCTGCCCTTCCCGTTGCCCGCGGGGTCGAGCCAGTTCGCCACGCCCGGATCGGCGTGGGCGATCACGCCACGGAACACGCCGTCTGCGTCGAGGCGCGCCTGGGCGCCGTTCAACGAACACTGGTGGCTCGCATACTCGATGCACTCCCACCACCAGTTGGCGAGGGAGACGCCCCAGTAGTGACATTCCGGCGGACGGAACGCGACGATCACCGCCTCATCGGCAGCGCAGTGGAAGTTGCCCATGCCGTACACCTGGCCGCCCGCGCCCGCGCGGGAGCCCGCCTCTTCGGGCATGTGGAAGACCATGCTGTTCTCGCCCATCGACAGGTAACCGCGGCTCATCTGCTCCCAGAGCGCGCCTCCCTTGTCGAGCCAGCGGGCCAGCTTGCCGAGCCGGTCCTCGGCCCATTCCGACTTGGGCGGGGGGATCGGCCAGTCGGCTCCCTCGCGCTCGATCAACAGGTCGGCGGGGAACTCGGCGTCCCAGTCCTGGAACAACTGCCGCACGAGGAGAAACTCCGCGTTCTCCGCGCTCGGGATCCAGTTGCCGGGCCGCTCGTCGCCGCCGATCCACAACTCGAAGCTCCCGTCGTCGGCCACATCCAGTTCGAAGCCGTCGAGGGAACCGATCGTGCCCCACTCGGCGATGCTGCCGTTCGCAAAGTGGCCCCAGTTCACCTGGAAATCCAGGTGGCGGGCGCTGCCGCGGCGTCCCCAGACCCGGTAGGTCGCGCCGCCGCGCAGGGGCGCGTAGAGATAGAGGCAATCCGGGTTGTCGAGACCCCAGGGCCGCGCGTACTCGATCATGCGGCCGAAAACCGGGTAGTCGGGGTCGTCGTGGGTGGCGCAGTTCGCGATGCCCGAGGCCAGGAAGCGCAGCAGGTACCGGTAGCCCTCGGCGCGGTCCCGGGGAGAATCCGGCGCGTCCTCGGCCCGGACCCGGTCGGCGAGGCGCTCGATCGACGCGCAGAGTTCGCGCCAGGCGCTGGCGTCGGCGAGGCGCTCGTCGGGCTGGCTCGTCACCGGGCCATCATACGGGATCCCCCCTCGAAGACGGTTCGGAATACAATCGTCCCCCCATGGAAATCCCCCGCTACGACGAGGCCCTGATCGGGGGCCGCTGGGTGCCCGCCGCAAACGGAACCACCGAAGTCATGAACCCCGCCACCGAGGCAACCGCGGCGCTGGCCCCCGAGTGCTCGACACAACAGGTGGCGGAAGCCGCCGCCGCCGCACGCGAGGCTTTCGAACACGGGGAATGGCCCCGCCTCTCCGGCGCGGACCGTGCGGCGCGACTCCGGGAAGCCGCCGAGCGTTTCCGCAAGGAAATTCCCCGCCTCACCGACCTCGTGATCGACGAAACCGGCGCACTCGCGAGCGTCGTGCACCAGCTGCACATGGGGATCACCGCGACCCGCCTCGAAAGCAACGCCCAGCTCGCGGAAAGCGGATTCGAAGAAGCGCTCCCCGCGTTGGAAATCGATCTCGGTGCCGCGGGACGCGGCCGTGCCGAAGGCGTCGTCGTGCGCGAACCCGTGGGGGTCGTCGGCTGCATCTCGCCCTTCAACGTTCCCCTCGCGAACTGCGCGGGCAAGATCGGACCGGCCCTGGCCTGCGGAAATACCGTGGTGGTGAAACCCCCGCCCCAGGCTCCGAACGGTGTCATCGAACTCTGCCGGGTCGTGGCTGCGGTGATGCCGCCGGGCGTCGTGAACGTCGTCTCCGGCGCGGGACCCGAGATCGGCGAGGCCCTTACCGGGTCGCCGGACGTGGACATGATCTCGTTCACCGGCAGTTCCGCCGTGGGCCGCGTCATCCACGAGCGCTGCGGCGCCCAGATGAAACGCACGCTCCTCGAACTCGGCGGGAAGTCGGCCTGCATCGTGTTCGCCGACTGCGATGCAGAAAAAGCCCTCCGCGGTGCCATGAGTCCGTGGACCTTCCACTCCGGACAGATCTGCACGGCGCCGACGCGGCTGCTGGTCGAGGAATCCTTCTACGCGGAATTCACCGACCGCCTCGCCGCCGCCGGCCCCACCCTTCCGATCGGGAGACCCCGGGACGCCGACGTCGTCGTGGGCCCCCTCGTCTCGGACGTGCAACGGGAACGGGTCCTGGGTTACATCGCCCGTGGCGTGGCAGAAGGCGCCACCCTCGCGTGCGGCGGCAAGCGCCCGGGCGAGCCCGACCGCGGCTACTTCGTGGAGCCCACCCTGTTCACCGACGCTACCAACGCGATGACCGTCGCCCGAGAGGAGATCTTCGGACCGGTCATCACGGCGATTCCGTTCCGCGACGCGGACGAAGCCGTCGCCCTGGCGAACGACTCCGACTACGGACTCTCCGGCTACGTCTGGTCCGGCGACCGCGAGCGCGGGCGCAGCGTCGCATCGCGCATGCGGACCGGCGCCGTCCAGATCAACGGCAGCCCGCCGCGACAGGACACGCCGTTCGGCGGCTTCAAGCACAGCGGTGTCGGGCGCGACGGCGGGAGGTACGCGATCCCCGCCTACACGGAACTCAAGCACATCGGGTGGTCCACATGAGCGAAGACAACGACGTCCTGAATCCGTTCCGCCTCGACGACCGCGTGGCCGTGGTCACCGGCGGGGCCAGCGGCATCGGGCGTGCCACCGCAGAAGTGCTCGCCGCCGCGGGGGCCCGGGTGGTGATCGGCGACGTCGACGAAGCCGGTGCCAACGAGGCCGCCGAAGCGATCCGGAAGGCCGGGGGCGAAGCGCTTGCCCGCCACTGCGACGTGGCGGTCCGCGGCGAGGTGCACGCCCTCGTCGCGGCGGCCACCGAGACCTGGGCGCGGCTCGATGTGATGTGCAATGTCGCCGGAGTCCCCTGCGACGCGATGCTCATCGACGTCCCCGAAGACGAAGTCGACCGGACGGTGGCGATCAACCTGAAAGGCACGCTTCACGGCTGCCAGGCGGCCGTCGCCGCCATGCGCGAGAGCGGGGGCGGCAGCATCATCAACGTGTCGAGCGGGGCGATCGACCAGGCCATGCCCGGCTACGGCGTGTACGCCCTGACGAAGGCGGCCGTCGTGATGCTCACCCAGACCCTCGCCCTCGAAGCGGGCCCCTTCGGCATCCGCGTGAACGTGATCGCCCCGGGCGCCACTCTCACGAAGTTCACCACCCGGCGGCTCGACGAGACGGGCGGCGAGGCCGCCCTCGAAGCCTTCCGCCAGCGCATGGAAGACCTGTCGCCGATCGGACGCTTCGGCGACCCGATCGACCAGGCTTGGCAGATCCTCTACCTGGCGTCCGACGCTTCGCGCTTCTGCACCGGACAGATCTGGCGCGCGAACGGCGGCCAGACCATCCCTCGCTGACTGCGGAGACCCCATGGCCGAAGCTCCCCATCTTCTCGTCGACAAGCGCGACAGCGTGCTCGTCCTCACGATGAACCGGCCCGACGCCCGCAACGCGCTGTCGCCCGAGATGATCGTCCGGCTCGCCGAGGCCTGGTACGAGTACCGCGACACCGACGCCCTCCGCGTCGCGATCCTCACGGGGGCGGGCGACGAAGACTTCAGCGCCGGGGGCGACCTCAAGCTCACGATGCCGCTCATGACCGGCGCCCGGCAGCCGGAAAGCGAGTGGGACGAACGCCTGATGGGCGACCTGAAACAGTTCACCGACGGCATCCTGCGCGGCTTCGAGCTCTACAAGCCGGTGATCGCCGCGGTGAACGGGCGCGCCCTCGGCGGCGGCACCGAGATCACCAACGCCTGCGACCTCCGGGTGGCGGCGGAAAACGCCACGTTCGGCACCCCGGAAGCCAAGGTCGGCCTCCTACCCGGAGGCGGCTCGCTCACGCGGCTGCCGCGCCAGGTGCCCTATGCCCGGGCGATGGAGATCCTCATGGTAGGCGACCCGTTCACGGCGGAAGAGGCCCTCGCCATGGGGCTCGTCAACGCCGTCGTTCCCCGGGAGCGCCTGCTGCCCCGCGCTCTCGAATACGCCGAGCGGCTCGCGGAAAACGGGCCCCTCGCCGTGCGGAAGATCAAGGAAGGCATCCTGCGTTCGAGCGGCCTCCCCCTCGACCAGGCCTACCAGGTCGAGAACGAGGTCTCGGCCACCGTGATGCAGTCGAAGGACGCCCGGGAAGGACCGCGCGCCTTCAAGGAAAAGCGCAAGCCCAACTTCATCGGCGAATGACCGGGCCGACCGGACGCCGCCCCCGAAGGAGAACCCCATGGCCATCGTCGAAACCGCCGAGAGCACCGGTCCGCGCCGCCGTCTGCGCGCGCTTTCTCCCGCGACCCTGGAACCCATCGGCGAGTTCGACTGCGCCACCGCCGAAGACGTGCGCGGTGCCGTCGAGCGCGCGCGCAAGGCCCAGACCGAATGGGCCCAGCGCGACTTCGCGGCGCGGGGAGAAGTCCTCCAGGCCCTGTGCCGACAGGTCGTCGCCCGCCAGGACGACATCGTCGACCTGGTCATCCGCGAAACGGGCAAGGCGCGCAGCGATGCAATCGCCATGGAGGTCTTCGCCCCCTGCGATGCCCTCACCTTCTACGCCAAGAACGCGCGCAAGTTCCTGCGGCCCGAAACGCCCCGCATCCACGGCCTGATGGGGTTCATGAAGAAGCTGCGCATCGTGTACAAGCCCCTCGGCGTGGTGGGCCTCATCACTCCGTGGAACGGCCCGGTCGCCCTGACCCTCGTGCCCATGGCCCAGGCCCTGATGGCAGGCAACGCCATCGTCCAGAAGCCTTCGGAGGTCACCCCCTTCTCGGCGCTCCTCGTCAAGGAGATGACCGAAGCAGCGGGCTTCCCTCCGGACCTCTACCAGGTGGTCCAGGGAGACGGCGCCACCGGAGCCGCGCTCGTCGAAGCCGGGGTGGACAAGATTTCGTTCACCGGCAGCGTCGCCACCGGCCGCAAGGTGGGCGCCGCCTGTGCCGAGCGGCTGATCCCCTTCACCCTGGAACTCGGCGGCAAAGACGCCATGGTCGTGTGCGCCGATGCCGACCTCGACCGTGCGGCCCAGGGCGCGGTGAACGGCTCGTGCATGAACACGGGCCACTATTGCTGCGGCACCGAGCGGATCTATGTGGTCGACGAGGTCTACGACACGTTCGTCGACAAGGTCACCGAGCGCACCCGGGCCCTGCGCCAGAGCGACACCGGGGAATCCGATGTCGGCGCCGTCTTCTGGGACGAGCAGATGAAGATCATCGAGTCGCACGTGGAAGACGCCCGGGCGAAGGGAGCGAAGGTCCTCGTGGGCGGACAGCGCAACCCGGACCTCAAAGGTCTCTACTTCGAGCCGACCGTGGTGACCGACGTGACCCACGACATGGACCTGATGACGAAGGAAACCTTCGGGCCCATCGTCTCGATCATGAAGGTTGCCGACGAGGAAGAGGCGCTCTCCCGGGCCAACGACTCGGACTACGGCCTGAACGGAAACGTCTGGACGCAGGACACCGAAAAGGGCCTGCGCCTGGCCGAGCGCCTCGACACGGGCGGCGCCTGCGTGAACGACATGGCCATCACCTACGGCATCCACGAGGCACCCTTCGGCGGCGTGAAGGCGAGCGGGCTCGGCCAGGTGAACGGCCCGATCGGGATCCGCAGCTACTGCCACACCATGCCCATCACCGCCGATCGCAAGGGCAAGGGCAAAGTCCAGGGCGGCTACCCCTACACGCGCAAGGGCGAAGACGGCATGCAGAAGTTCGTGAAGATCTTCTTCGGCACGCGTCTCGCCCGCTGGTTCAGCTAGACGCCCGCGCGAAGCGATTCCCCGCACCTGGGATGCGTCTGCTCCCGAGGAGCTTTCATTTGACCGCGCTCGGCGCGGCACTTACCGTGGGCGACCCAGTCCAACCGGAGGCCACCGGCCGTGGAGTCATTGAAACGCGAACAGTCCGGCGAGGGCGTGCTGACCCTGACGCTGAACCGTCCCGAGCGGAAGAATGCCCTCGACCTGCCGCTCGCTGAAGAACTCCTCCAGGCGCTCGACGCCGCGGCCGAGAACGCAGCCGTTCGCGCGGTGGTGCTCACCGGCGCCGGGGACGCCTTCTGCGCCGGGGGCGACCTGGTGGGCGACGGCGACGAGCGCAGTCTGCTCACCCTGATGCGCCGGATCTCCCGCCCGGCACTGGCCCTGCACCGCTTCCCGAAACCGACGCTCGCCAAGGTCAACGGCACCGCCGCCGGCGCCGGCTGGAACCTCGCCTTGGGCTGCGACCTCGTCGTGGCGTCGGACGCGGCGCGCTTCTGCCAGATCTTCGCGCGACGGGCGCTTTCCCTCGACTACGGGGGCAGTTGGCTCCTCCCCCGCCTCGTGGGCCTGCACCGGGCCAAGGAACTCGCGCTCCTGGCCGACTGGGTCTCGGCCGAAGATGCCGCCGCCCTGGGCCTCGTCAACCGCGTGATCCCCGCAGCAGAACTCGACGCGTTCGTCGACGACTGGTCGCAGCGCCTGGCGGCGGGCCCGCCCATCGCGCTGTCGCTTTCCAAGCGCATGCTTTCCGAAGCATCCTTCCGGAGCTTCGAAGAAGCGATCGACGTGGAGGTCACCTCCCAGGCGGTGAACCTCGCCAGCCGCGACACGCGCGAGGGCTTCCAGGCCTTCTTCGAAAAGCGCGCGCCGAAGTTCGAAGGACGCTGAGCCATGGCCGTCGAAGCCGTCATCTGGGATTTCGGTGGGGTGTTCATCGGTTCTCCCTTCGCCGCCATGGCGGAGGTCGCCCGCGACCTCGACGTCGACCCCAAGCAATACTTCGGCGCGGTCTTCGGACCCTACGACCGGGACACGGACCACCCGTGGCACCGGCTCGAGCGCGGCGAGATCACCCTCGTCGCAGCCCGAGAAGAGATCCTCGAACTCGGGCGCGCCGAGGGCTTCGACGCCGACCCGTTCCATTTCTTCGGCGCCATGGCCCGCAACGGCGGCGGCGGAGCACGCAGCGAAGTCGTGGAGTGCGCGCGAGAACTCAAGGCCGGCGGCATGCCGACGGCGCTACTCACCAACAACGCCGTGGAATTCCGGGAAGCCTGGACCCGCACCGTGCCCGTCGACGAACTCTTCCACCACATCATCGACTCGAGTGAAGTCGGGATGCGCAAGCCCGACCCCCGGATCTTCGAACTGACACTCGAAAGACTCGGGGGCATTGCCGCCGGAAACGCCGTCTTTCTCGACGACTACCCGGGAAACATCGAAGCCGCGGAGCGCGTCGGGATCCGGGGCGTCCTCGTGACCGAGGACTACGCGGCGGCGCTCGGTACCCTGCGCGCACTCCTCGACGCCCAGGCCGGGTAGCGCTCCGTTCAGGAACGGGGACGCACGTCTCCGCTGCGCAGGTCGCGCGGGAGGCCGAGTCCGCGTTCGCCGATCACGTTGCGCTGGATGTTCGAACTGCCGGCGGCGATCCGACCCGCCAGGGAATAGAGGTACTCGTCGATCCAGTCCGTGTTGCTCCGCGCGCCGCTGCCGCCGGCCCAGCTCGAATCCGTGGGGGCGAGAAGTCCGTCGGCACCCAGCAATTCGTAGGCGAGTTGAACGAGTTGCTCGTTGACCTGCGAGCCGTAGAGCTTGTTGATGAGGGTGGGAAGGCCAACCTTGTCTTCTTCCTCGTTATACGTCGCGCTCACCTTGCGCAGCGTCATGGTTTCGAGGCAGCGCACGTGGCCGTCGAGGGCGGCGAGCCGGTCGCGCACGATCGGGTCCTCGATGGCCGGGCGACCGTTCAGCGAATTCCGCCGCGCGAGATCCACCAGGCGCCGGAAACGGTTGCGGGCCAGTCCGCCGCCGCCGAGGTTGCGCTCGTGCTTGAGATTGACGCGCGACACCTGCCAGCCCTGGCCCCGCTCACCCACGATCCAGTCGGCGGGGGCCTGAACATCCGTGAAGAACACCTCGAAGAAGTGCGTCGCCCCGGTGATCTGGCGCAAGGGCCGCACATCGATGCCCGGCTGGTCCATTTCGAGCAGGAGGTAGGAGATGCCGGCGTGCTTCGACGCCTCGGGTTCCGTGCGGAACATCCCGAACATGTGCGTGGCGTGGTCGGCGTCGCTCGTCCAGATCTTGTGACCGTTGATGACCCACGTATCGCCCTCGAGCCGCGCCGTGCTGCGGAGCGACGCCAGGTCGCTGCCCGCGCCGGGTTCGCTGTACCCCTGGCACCAGACGAAATCGCCGCACAGGGTCGGCGCAATGAACTTCTCGCGCTGCCAGTCGGCGCCGACTTCGAGCAGGGTCGGTACCACCATGCCGACGCCCTGGTACCCGAGTTGCCAGGGCGCGCCGGCCTGTTCGAATTCCTCGGCCAGGATCGTCTCGCGCAGCGGATCGAAGGGCTGCTCGGAACCGCCGTAGCGCTTCGGGATGCTGCGATACAGGAAACCCCGCTCGGTCGCCGCCGTGAGGAAGCGCCGCTGGGCAGCCGGATCCGGCGCGCCGTCACCGCGCCCGTCCGGCCACGCCTCGGCGAGGAAGGCGCGCACTTCTGCGCGAAAGGCTTCGTACTCCGGTCCGAAGGAGAGATCCACCTACCAGTCCTCCAGTGCCGCCAGCCGCTCCCGGTGCAACCGGGGTCCACCGAGCCAGCTGCGGTCGAACAGCACGCGCTTGGCCCAGAACTGCACGTCGCATTCCCAGGTGAACCCGATGCCGCCGTGGAGTTCGATCACCTGGCGGCTCACATGAACCGCGCGGTCGGTCACGTGGGCCTTCGCGGCGGCCGCCGTCGACGCGCGCTCTCCGGGGAGGTGATCGAAAGCGTGGGCGGCATGCCAGACGAGCCCGCGCATCGGTTCGGTCTCGGCCGCGAGGTTCGCGATTTCGTGTTTCACCCCCTGGAACTGGGCCAGGACTGTGCCGAACTGCTCGCGAGTCAGCGTGTACTCCACGGTCATGCGGATCAGTTGCCACGCCGCGCCGAAGGCATCGGCAGCCAGCAGACTGCAGCCCGCGTCCCACACCGGCTCCGCGGCTTCGACACCGCCCGGAAGCGCTTCCGCAACCGCACCGTCGAGCACCACGTCGGCGAGCGCGCGGGTCCGGTCCAGGCCGTCCACCGCTGCGATGGCCACGCCCGGCGCCTCGCGTTCGACCAGCACGAGCCCGCCGCCGGCGACGCCCACCACCAGTAAATCCGCGATCGCCGCGTGGTCGACGAACGCTTTCGTGCCCTGCACCGCACCACCGTCGAAAGCCGCGGACCATTCGCCGGGGGTCCAGGTGTCGCCGGGCTCGGCGATGGCGAGCGAAGCAACCGCCTCCCCCGACGCGAGCCGGGGCAACCAGCGTTCGCGCTGGGCATCGCTCCCGCCCTGGGAAATCGCGAGCGCCGCGAGGGCGTGTCCCAGGAAAGGCCCGGGCAGCGCCGCTTCTCCGAGCACCTCGAAGGCCAGGGCCATTTCGAGCCACTCGAGGCCGGCGCCTCCGTAGCGCTCGGGAATCGCCAGGCCGGGCAGGCCGACCCCCGCCGCACTCCGCCACAGCGCTTCGTCCCACCCCGTCCCGCCGTCGAAGATCTCGCGCAGCCGCGGCGCTGGGAGTTCTTTCGTCGCAAACTCGCGCAGCGTCGCCTGGAGCAGTTCCTGCTCTTCCGTCAGCCCGAAACGCATGGCACGCCATGGTAGTGGAACGTGCACCCGGACGCGTAGACTGATGGGGCAATCACAGTCACTTCCAAAAGGGCGAAAAATCGTGACGAAACGCCACCCGCTCCTCGAAGCGTCGAAGGTGATGATCTCGGCGGGCGTCTGGGACGTCCTCAGCGCCAAGCTGGCGGAACGGGCAGGCTTCCACACCGTCGTGCTCAGCGGCTACGCCGTGAGCGCGAGCCACCTCGGCGAACCCGACTTCGGACTCCTCACCCAGACCGAGATCCTCGACGTGGCCCGCCGCGTCTGCGGGGCGGTGTCGATCCGCGTGATCGTCGACGGCGACACGGGCTTCGGCGGGCCGCTCAACGTGATCCGCATGGTCGAATCCCTGGTCCAGATGGGCGCCGCGGGGGTGATCCTGGAAGACCAGACCTGGCCCAAG
>JAYZFQ010000007.1:0-45153 GCA_036336695.1 Myxococcota bacterium | reverse complement strand
GAGCCGCTCCCGAACCAGTCCGACGGCCCGAATTCCTGGGCGGCTGCGGGCGTGACCACGAGAGTGATGGCCAGGCCCAGAGCCTTGCTCTGGTGGAGTGCCGGCATCGCATGGACGAGGATACGCCCCGCCGTGGGGTTTTTCCAATAGACGCCCAAACCGTTCACGCCCGGCACCGAAGCTCCCGGACAGGTCTCCAAGGGCTCCCGGAGCGCCTGGGGCGCGTTCCGGTTTCTTGACGGCGGCGGGGCGCGGGCCTGATAAGATGCCGAGCCAAGCTGGAAAAGGGGATCCCGATGAAGCGCCTCGCCTGGATCGGATTGTTCGTTGCCCTCGTCGTGCCCGCCGTGATGGCCGGCGCGAAGGAAACGAAGACGGTCAAACCCTGGGACCAGGACGCGGTCACGGCCCTGGGGACGAAGCTCCAGAGCCTGGTCTCGTCGATCTATACCGCGGCCTACCTCGACCCGACGGGTGGAGACCTGCCCGGGTTCATGGGAAACCCGCACTTCCAGTTCATGGACACCCTGCGGGTGCTCCGCAGCGAGGCGCTGCACTACCGGGGCATCCTGCGGAAGGGGGCCGGTCGTGACGCCAGCTTTCCCGTGGTCAAGCGCCTCAACGAACTGAACGACGATATCGTCGAGGACGCGCTCCAGATCCACCTGGATGCGCCGGTGCCCGACCAGCTTGCCGAACTCAAGAAGCTCATGGCAGAGATCAACGCGTACTACGGGTACCGGGGTGCGGAAATCTGATCCCAGGCGCTCGCGTTGAAGGCGCGAGGCTGGTTCGTCTGGGTTGCGGCCAGCCTCTTCGTTCTCTTCCAGCTCGCCGCCCAGACGGGGTACGGCGCCATCGAGATCCCGTTGGCGCGGGATCTCCAACTGGGAGTGCTCGAGGCGAGTCTCGTCTCGAGTTCCTTCCTCATCGCCTACAGCCTGCTCCAGATTCCCGCCGGCTTGTTGTTGGACCGGTGGAGCGCGCGGCGCTTGCTGGCAGTCGGATCGCTCGGCTGTGCACTCGCCACGTTCGTCTTCAGCACCGTGGACGGTGCGGGCTCTGCCGTGGCTGCGCGGGCGGTGATGGGAGCGTTCGCTGCGCTCGCCTTTCCGGGGACCGGCCTGTTGGCACGGCGCTGGATCTCGCCGGCGCGGCTGGCCCTGGCCTTCGGCCTGACGGAAGCCTCGTTCGGGGTCGGCGCCCTGCTGGGGGACTGGGGCTTCGGGCGCCTCCTGGCCCACCTCGACTGGCGCACGATCACCCTTTGGCTGGGTGCTGTCGGGGTCGGGATCTCGGCGGTTGTCGCGCTCGTGGTGCGCGACCGTCCGCCGGGGCAGCCCGACCGGAGCGATCGCGTGTCGATGGGCGAAGCCCTGCGGACCTTGTCGCGCAGCCGTACGATCTGGTTGGCCATGCTCTACTACGGCGGAGCGGCTGGAACCATCTTCGGCTTCGGCGGGCTCTGGGACATCCGGTTGCAGCGGGTGTTCGGGTTTTCGGAACCGACGGCGCTTTCCCTCAACAACTGGCTCTTCCTGGGGCTGGCCCTCGGCGCTCCGGTTGCCGGGGCACTCGCCGACCGGCTGCGCGGGCGCAAGTGGTTTTTGGCGGCCGGCGCTCTCGGTGCGTGGTTGAGTGTCGCCGCCGTGATCTTCCTCCCCATGCCCATGTCCTACGCGGCCGTGGCCGCGAACCTGGTGTCGGTGGGGGTGTTGCTCGGGGTCTCGGCGATGGTGTTTCCGGTCGCCTGCGACGCAGTGCCGGCGCGTTACGCGGGTACCGCGATCGGAATGGTGAACGGGGCCGGTTGTCTGCTGGGCGGTCTGCTCCAGGTGCTGCCCGCGCTCATGATCGACGCGCGGGACCCCCACGTCCTGGTTGCCGACCAGCGCGCCCTGGTGATCTTCCTGGTGGTCCTGGGCGGCTCCCTGCTCGCCGCTCTCGGCCTGCCGGGCCGCACCGCCCCTTCGGTTGCCGGCTCCCGGTAGAATGGGCCCATGGCACCCGAACTCCTCGACCAAACCCTTACCGAACTCGCCCAAACCCTTCGCAACCGAAGGGTTTCTCCGGTAGACCTGATGACGGCCGTGCTCGACCGCATCGCGGCAACCCACGCCGACCTGAATGCCTTTGTCGCCCTGCACGAGCCCGAGCCCCTGCTTGCCGAGGCCCGCGCGGCCGAGGCCCGCATCGCTGCGGGCGAGGCGCGGCCCCTGGAAGGGATTCCCCTCGGCGTCAAGGATCTGGAGGACGCCGCGGGATTGCCCAACACCCGGGGTTCCCTGGTTCACAAGGGCGACATCGCGACGGGTGACACGACCCAGGTGGCGCGGCTGCGGGCGGCGGGCGCGATCGTCGTCGGCAAGACCAACGCGCCGGAGTTCGGCTACACGGCGATCACGAAGAACCTGGTGTACGGGAAGACGCACAACCCCTGGGACCTCGCACGCACGCCGGGAGGGTCGAGCGGGGGCTCTGCCGCTGCGATGGCGGCGGGCATCTGCCCCCTCGTCACGGCGAGCGACGGCGGCGGGTCGATCCGGATCCCGGCGAGTTTCACCGGGTGTTTCGGCCTGAAGGTTTCCCAGGGTCGCGTTCCGCGCGGCCCGCTCGCGCGCTGGGACTTCGGCGATACGTCGGTGGCCGGGCCGCTCACGAAAACCGTGGAGGACGCCGCGCTCTTCCTCGACCAGGTCGCAGGTCCTTCGCCGTGCGATCCCAACACGTTGCCCCATCCCGGCCTTTCCTACGCCGCGGCGCTTGCCGAAACGTTGCCCGCTGGCACCCGCTTCGGGTTCTCGCCGGACCTGGGTTATGGCGTGGTGCAATCCGACGTGGCGGCCGCGGTGGAGGAGGCGGCGCGCCGCTTCGAAAAACTCGGTCACCGGCTGGTGCCGATCGCCGGGGGACCTCCGCTGCTCGGGGCCGAGTGGGGCCGCCTCGGCGCCTTTCTGTTGGCTGCAGAACTCCACCCCTACCTGCCCGAGCGCCGGGAGGAGTTCGGCCGCACCTTCATTCGCGGGGTCGAAGCCTGCAGTCGCTTCGATGCCCCGGCGTGGGGCGAGATGGCCACCCGGCGCATGGCGTTGAATGCCTGGTGTGGGGAGGTCTTCGAGCAGGTCGACTTCCTCCTCACGCCCACGGTTCCCTACGACCCGCCGCCCGCTGGGGGACCCTTTCCCGATGCAACCGAGGGCAGAAGGCAACCCCCGGCCGGGGTGGCCGCCTTCACGATTCCCTTCAACCTGTCCTGGCACCCGGCGGCCACGCTGCGCTGCGGTCGGTCCGAGGCGGGGCTTCCCATCGGCCTCCAGATCGTGGGGCCGCGCCACCGGGACGACCTGGTGCTGCGCGCCGCGCGCGCCTTCGAGCGCGAATGTCCGGCACACCCCGACTGGCCCACGCTTGGCGCGGGGAAGGAGACGTAATGGTCGAAATCGAAATTGGCTACGCGGGGGATCTGCACACCCAGGCCGTTCACGGCCCCAGTGCGGCGACCGTGGCCACCGATGCACCGAAGGACAACGAGGGTCGCGGGGAGGCGTTTTCGCCCACGGATCTCCTGGCGACGGCGCTCGGGTGCTGCATGCTGACCGTGATGGGGATCCTCGCCCGGCGCAAGGACTGGCCCCTCGCCGGCGCGCGCGCCCGGGTCGAGAAGCACATGGTCGCCGACCCGGTACGCCGCATCGGCCGGCTCGTGGTCGAGTTCTCCATGCCCACGGGCATTCCCGAAGCGGCCCGGAAGCCCCTGGAGCGCGCGGCGCATACGTGCCCCGTCCACAAGAGCCTGCATCCCGATGTCGCCGTCGAGGTGCGTTTCGACTGGGCCTGAGCCCGCGTCGGCGCCCTAGCCGAAGCGCGTGGAATCGGGGAGGTCGCCCCAGGTGAACTGGGGGACCTGGCGGAAGGCTTCCCGCAGCCGGGCGTCCCAGTCGTGCATGAGCGTGATCAGGTAGGGGTTGTCCGCGTCCAGGTGGAGGTACCCGGAAAATTCGAGGCTGTCGGCCTGGTACCGGAGCAACTCGATCGGGGGACCCACGGTGGTGTTGCTGTTGATGGTCGACTCCATGGAGACGAGGGCGCAGCGGGCGGCTTCGTCCAGATCCATGTCGAAATTGATGATGCGGTCGAGGATCGTCTTGCCGTACTTGGTTTCGCCGAGCTGGAGGAAGGGGGTCTGTTCCGAGGACGTGATGAAGTTGCCCTGGGGATAGATCAGGAAGAGCTTGGGGGGAGCCGACCCGATCTGCCCCCCGAGGATGAACGAAGCTTCTGCGGTGAATCCGGCGCTGCTCACCTCGCTCTCGTGCTTCTGTTCCTGGGCGTAGACCACGCGGCCCACGTATTCCGCCACCTCCGAGAGGCTGGGTGCGTTCATCAGGTGGACGTCGGCTTCCTCGGAGAGGTCGCGCTTCAGCTGGGAAATCGCGGCCTGGGTGGTCGCCAGGCTCCCCGCGGCCAACAGCGCCAGCTGGCGCTCGCCCGGCTTGCCGAAGGTGTACATCTTCCCGTAGGTGGAGACCTGGTCGGGCCCGGCATTCGTGCGGGAATCCGACGCGAACACGATGCCGGATCGAATGGCGATGGCGACGCAGTAGGTCATGGCGGCGTTTCCGTGCGGCTGGCGGGGAGGGAATAGTGTGTCCGGGAGGGAGCGTCAACCGAGGTGCCGACCCCGGTTGCCCGGGCGGTGTAGAATGCGTCGCCCGTCGGCAGGGATCTTGGGGCGAGACGAACCTTTCGGGGAGCATTTCCGGTGCAGTGGCTGCGAGACGAAACCGGCTACGACGAGATCCACGAACGCGAGGGCGCGCCGCGCGCGCACTACGCCCGGCTCCTCGAGCTCCTCGCCGAGATCGACGAGGCCGATCTCGGTCGTCGCGAACGCTTGCAGAAGCTCTCGCTCTTGAACCAGGGGATTACCTTCGCTGTCTACGGCGACCAGGAGGGAACGGAGCGCGTCTTCCCGTTCGACTTCGTGCCGCGGATCATCCCGGCCCACGAATGGCACCACATCGAACGGGGCCTCGTGCAACGAGTCACGGCGCTCAACCTCTTCCTGAAAGACCTCTACACCGAGCGCGCGTGTCTGAAGGAGGGCATCCTGCCCTGGGAGCTGGTGCTCTCGCGAGCCGAATACAAGCGCGAGCTCCAGGGGATCCTGCCTCCCCGGGACATCTTCACCCACATCGTCGGCACGGACCTGATTCGCGACGATGCCGGCCAGTACCTCGTGCTCGAGGACAACTGCCGCTGCCCGAGCGGTGTGTCGTACGTGATCGAGAACCGGAACCTGTTGCAGCGCTCGTTTCCCGAGCTCTTCAGTGCGTACCCCGTGCGGCCCGTCGAAAACTACCCCAGTGAGCTGCTGGACGTACTCCATTTCGTCGCCCAGCGGAGCGATGTGTCCCACCCGGTGATCCTCACGCCCGGGGTCTTCAACTCGGCGTACTTCGAGCACTCGTTTCTCGCCCGGGAGATGGGCGTCCCCCTCGTGGAGGGTTCGGATCTCGTGGTGGACGGGAGCCACGTCTTCATGCGCACGACGTCGGGCTTGCAGCGGGTGGACTGCATCTACCGCCGGGTCGATGACGGCTTCCTCGACCCGCTCGTCTTCAACCGGGAGAGCACGCTCGGGGTTCCCGGCCTGATCAATGCCTACCGGGCGGGCAACGTGGCGATCTGCAACGCACCGGGTGCGGGTGTCGCCGATGACAAGGCGATCTATGCGTATCTGCCGGAACTGATCCGTTTCTACCTGGGCGAAGACCCGATCCTGGCTCAGGTCCCGACCTACATCGGCGCCCGCTCGGAAGATTTTGCCTACATGGTCGACCACCTGGAGCAACTCGTGGTCAAGACGACGGGAGATGCCGGCGGTTACGGAATGCTGATGGGGCCGTTCGCTACGAAGCAGGAAATTTTGGAGTACCGGAAGCAGATGCTGGAAGATCCCGGCGGCTATATCGCCCAGTCCCTGGTCGAACTCTCCTCCCACGGCACCTGGATTGACCGGGAATTCGCGCCGCGCCGAGTCGACCTGCGGCCCTTCGTGCTGTGTGGCGAGAAGATCGAAGTGCTGCCGGGCGGGCTGACCCGGGTTGCCCTCAAGGAAGGTTCCTACGTCGTGAATTCGTCCCAGGGCGGGGGCAGCAAGGATACCTGGGTGCTCGCGGACGGAGCGAACTGACGATGCTTTCGCGGGTCGCCGAGTCGCTCTATTGGATCGGTCGTTACCTGGAGCGGGCGGAGAATGTCACCCGCCTGCTCATGGTGACGACCGAGGTTGCGGTCGAGATCGAAGGCCTCGACGACGCGCTGGCCCAGGCCCAATGGGACGAATTGTTGGCAGCGGTGGGGGCCGACGGGGGGCCGCCGATCCGGTTCTCCCAGGAAGACGGCCTGTCGCTTCCCTACGTGCGGTGGCTCCTGCTCGATGAGGGCAACCCGGTGTCCGTGCGGAAGTCGCTTGCCCACGCGCGGGAAAACGCGCGGAGTGTCCGGGAAGCCCTCACCCTCGAAGTCTTCCTCGATCTCAACGAGAGCCACCGGGAACTGGACCGCTTGCGGGACGAGGTTCCGGGGGACCCGGTGCGTGCGCTGGACGATGTCGGCCGGACCCACCGCGCGATCCGCACGATCCTGGGTTCGATCGAGCACACCTTGAGTCGCGACGAAGGCTGGAGCTTCATGAAACTGGGGGAGGCCTTCGAGCGCACTCAGCGAACGCTCTGGGTGCTGGGAACCCGGCTTCCCGGGCTCGAAAAACTCGGCTCGGGCGACCTGCCCGTGTACTACGGGCTCTGGCGCGCGCTCCTGCGCGCCACGGCTTCCCTCGAAAACTACCGGACGCTGCACGGGGCCCACCTCGATCCGGCGACGGTCCTGCGTTTCCTCCTCTTCGAGCCTTCCGCGCCGCGCTCGGTCCGCTGCGGGGTACTGCGCATTGCGACGTATCTCGACCGTCTGCCGGGCGGGGTGGATTCCGACGAAGCGCGGCGGATCGTGGGTCGTCTCGATGCCCGCCTGCGCTACGACGCCGAGGAAATCTTGAACGCAAAGGGCGCGGTGGAGTTCTGCGCCGCAACGAGTCGGTCCATTGCGGAAGCGCACGACGCCGTGGGCCGGGGATTCTTCCGGGTCTGATCCATGCTGCTCGAAGTCGAACACCGCCTGCACTTTCACTACGACGATTTCGTCCGCGAGTCCCAGATGGAAATCCGGGTCGAGCCGCAGACGCTTCCGGGCCAGCGGCTCCATTCCTTCCAACTGGCGGTCGGTCCCACAGCCGCGGTCGACCGCTACCGGGATTGGAATGACAACTGGGTGCACCACCTCGCGATCCGCGACTACCACAGTCGGATCGAGATCGTTGCCCGATCGCTGATCGACACGGCGGCCGATCGGCCAGGTCTGGGAAGCCTGGGGGACGCACCGCCCGCGGAGGTTTCCGGCGAACTGCTGGACTTCACCCGCTTCTCGGGTCCGGTCGAACCTGCCCCGGGTCTCGATGAACTGCTCTCGGCGATTTCCGTGCCGCGCGAGGCGCCGCTGGGAAGCCAGCTGGAGGCCATTGGCGCGCTCGTCTCGCAACGCATCGCCTACCAGCCGGGGGTTACGACCTGGCGCTCCACCGTGGCAGATGTCCTCGCCCAGGGGTCCGGCGTGTGCCAGGACTTCGCGCACCTCGTGCTCGCGCTGTTGCGCCTGCGCGGGATTCCCTCCCGGTACGTCAGCGGCTATCTCCACATCGGTGGCAAGCCCGCCCAGAGTCACGCGTGGGTCGAGGTCCACGCCGGGCGTCAAGGTTGGGTGGGCTTCGACCCGACCCATGGGCAGGCCCCCGATGAGAACTACGTGGTCGTAGCGGTGGGGCGCAGCTACGAGGACGTCTCGCCGAACCGCGGCGTGTACCGCGGCAGCGCTGGGGAAACCCTCGACGCCGTGGTCTCCACGCGATCGATCGCGGATGCGGACACCGTCGAACTGCGGCGCGATACGGAGGAACTCGACGTTCCGGCCTACGCCGAGCTGCCGGAAAGTGCGCGGAGTTCGAGTTCGGAAGTGGCGACACAACCGAATCACCCCGCGCGCGAGCAGCAACAGCAACAGCAGCAGGCAGTTTCCAGGTATCGCAACGCCTGATCTCGCGGGCCGTCGTGTGGGTCGGCTTGTGCGGTGGCGTGGGTTCGGTTTACGGTGATCGCCCGGAATCGGGTGGAGAAGATCGGAAGAGGGGCTCCATGGGCGACGAGGCACCCCGAGAACTCCTGGAAGCTTTCGAGGAGTGGCAAGACACCCAGCGCAAGGCGCTGGAACTCATGCTGGGCGCCAAACAACCCGGTGCCCCCGCGGACTGGGCTGAAGGCTTCCGCTGGATCACCCGCATGGCGACCCTCGCGCTCGAGCACGTGGTCGAAAAAGGGGACCCGCTCTTCCCGGTGATCTTTCGCTCCCAGACGCCCTACCTCAAGCTGATCGGCGACAACCCGGACGTGAACTACTACTTCGCCTCGTTGGATCCGAGCCAGAAGTATCGGCTCCATGGAACGCGGGGCACCGGGGTCTATGTCGGACTGACCTTTGGCAGCGACATCTTTCGCGGACATCCCCAGGCCGTTACGGGGACGCTCGTCCAGAGCGACCTCGACCAGTTCGAACTCGGTGAGGGCGGTGCTTTCGAGATCTTCTTCGGTCCGGGTCCGGGTACCGGGAACTGGATCGAGCTGGAAGAGGGGGTGGCGCACCTCGCGGTCCGCGAGACCTTCGTCGATCGCCGGGTTGCCGAGCCCGCGGTGTTGGAACTCGAGCGGGTCACCGAGGAGCGGCCGGCTCCCCTGGCGCCCGAGGGGATGGCGGAATCCCTCCGGGCGGCATCGACCTTCCTGATGTGGATCGTTCGCGGTGCGCTCGGCGCCTTCGCCGCCTCGGCGAATCGCATCAACGCCATCGAGGGGGGGACGGGCGCCGCGGCGGTCCAGAAGCGCGACAAGGCGATCAGCACCCACTCGGACACGGACATGGCCTACATGGTGGGGCGGTGGCGCCTGGCGGCGGGCGAGGCGCTGGTGGTGGACCTGCCTCGGCCCGGCGGCACCTTTGCCTACTGGGGGCTCGTCATCACGAACCCCTGGCTCGAATCCTACGACTACCGCTTTGCCCAGACCCACCTGAGCAACGGGACGGCCCGTGCCAACGAAGACGGTTCGTGGACACTCGTGATTTCGGCCGAAGATCCGGGCCCCGCCCACGCAGCGAATTGGCTCGACACGGGGGGCCGCCTCGAGGGCTACGCGATCCTGCGCTGGGTGCTGGTGGGCGATGTCCGCAATCCGGTGTGCCGCGTGGTTTCCGTCGAATCGCTGCGGAACTGATCCGGGCGAGGGCGAAAGAGGAGAAGATGGCCGAGCGAGCAGCCCTGGAGCGACACCCCGATTGGGTGGCTTGTATCAACGCGCTCGGAGACAACCTGGGCGACGGCGGCCGCTCGATGGTGTCCCTCGAGGAAAAGGAGTTGCTCGCCGCCGCGGCGGCGAATACCGGTTTGGACGATTACGGCGATTCGTGGTTTCGGGAGCCGTTGGCGATCCTGCTCCGGGCCCTGGAGAACGAAGCCGAACTGACGCTTCTGGGCCGGGTCCTGTGCCGCTCGGAAGTGCAGCGCTTTCTCCAGAACCGGTTGCGGATTGAAGACTACTGGAAGCGACACCCCGAACTCGCGGACGAGGTGGTGGAGGCGCCGGTGTTCGTCTGCGGCCTGGCGCGGACGGGGACCACGCTGCTTCACGAGCTCCTGGCCCAGGATCCCCGCAACCGGGTCCCGATGCTGTGGGAGATGATGTTTTCGGTCCCCCCGCCCGAGACTGCGAGTTACGCGACCGACCCGCGCATCGCCCAGGCGCACCGGGACATCGCGATGTTGGATCTCATCGACCCGGCGTTTCCCGCGATGCACGAGAACGCCGGAGATCGGCCCAACGAGTGCATCTTCATCTTCGCCCTGCAGTTTCTCGCGGATTTCTTTGTCGGGCAGTACAACATCCCCAGCTATTCGATCGAGACGGCGGGCCTCGATCTGGACCCGGTCTACGCGTATCACAAGCGGGTGCTCCAGTTGCTCCAGTCCCGCCATTCGGGAGACCGCTGGGTGCTGAAGTCGCCCGCGCACATCGCGCGGCTCGATCATCTCTTCTCGGTCTATCCCGACGCGCGCGTCGTGGTGACCCACCGCGATCCGCTTCGTGTGATCAGCTCCATCTCCAGCCTGTTCACCTCCCTCCGCTCGATGCGGAGCAACGCGGTGCGGGACTCCGTGGCCGGTTCCGTCTTCGTCCAGCAGATGATGCTCCAGGTCTATCTCCAGCTTCGCGAGGAACTCTCCGTCCCATCGGAGCAGGTCGTCGATGTCGTGTACCGCGATCTCGTGGCCGATCCGATCGGAACCGTTGCAGGCGTGTACGACCGGTGGGGCATTCCCCTGACCGAGGAAGCCCGCGAGCGGATGGAGGCCTACCTGCGGGCAAACCCCCAGGGTAAACACGGGGCCCACACGTACTCCTTCGAGGAGACCGGCCTTGACCTTTCTACCGAGCGCGCCAAGTTCGCCGCCTACCAAGCGGCTTTCGGCGTTCCATCGGAAGTCTGAAACGGGGAGCGACCGGAGGGGAGACACCCCAGAACCCGGAATTCGGGTGCAGGGCGGCATCGGGCAGGGAACTGCCATATTTTCCCCTGCCGCCAACGACGCAGCGGGCGCGGAATGCGCGCCGGAGGAACGAGTTGCAGTGACCGACACGATCCAGACGGGAACTCTGTGGGAACTGGTGCAGGCGCGTGCCGAGGCCACGCCGGAGGGGCTCTTCGGCTACGACGAGGCGGGGCGCGAGATGACCTTCGCCGAGTACCGGGATGCGGCCGAGCGGGTGGCCGTCGCGCTGTACGAACGCGGGGTCCGGGAGGACAGCGTGGTCAGCTGGATCCTGCCCACGGGCTTCAATGCCCTCGTTCTCCTCGCTGCGCTGGCCCGGCTCGGCGCGGTGCAGAATCCGATCCTTCCGATCTATCGCGGACGGGAAGTCTCCCACTGTCTTCGGCAGACCGGTGCGCAGCTCCTGGTCGTGGTCGATGAGTTCCGCGGTTTCGATTACGCCGGTATGGCGAAGGAACTCTCCGGGAAGATCGAGGGCCTCGAGATTCTGGTGGCGCCGAACGCGCCCTGGGAGCGGGAGGTATCCGGAAGCCGGGCGGATCTACCGGCGCCGCCGACCGCGGGCGAGAAGGTCCGCTGGATCTTCTACACCTCGGGGACGACGTCGGATCCGAAGGGCGCCCGCCACACCGACCACGGCTTGCTCGCCGCCTCCCAGGGGCTGGCGGACGCGATGGACCTTTCGCCCGCCGATCGGATTGGCCTGGTCTTTCCCGTGACCCATCTCGGCGGCGTGAACTCGCTCGTGGCTGCGCTCTCCACGGGGGCGAGCCACCTGATCGTGGAGAGTTTCGACCCCCCGACGACGATTCCGTTTCTCGGCAAGCACGGGGTGACCCACGCCGGTGCGGGAACCGCCTTCCACCGCATGTACCTCGAGGCGCAGCGGAAGCAGGGCTCGACCCCGATCTTTCCCCAGGTGCGGGTCTTCCAGGGCGGCGGTGCTCCCAAGCCGCCGCCGCTCCACTACGCGATGAAGGAGGAGTGTGGGGCGGGGATCCTTTCCGTCTACGGCATGACCGAGTGCCCGATCGTGTGCCTCGGTCGTCTCGATGATCCCGACGAGCAACTCGCCAATACCGAGGGGCGGCTGAATCTGCCGGAGACGGAACTCAAGATCGTGAAGAGCGACGGTTCGCTCGCCGACGTGGGGGAGGAGGGCGAGCTGCGCCTTCGTGCGCCCCAGCTCTTCCTCGGGTACGTGGACGAGGCGCTGAATGCCGAGGCCTTCGACGAAGAGGGTTTCTACCACACGGGCGACCTGGGCTTCATCGACGAAGACAGCTGCATCACGATCTCCGGCCGTCTGAAGGACGTCATCATTCGCAAGGGCGAGAACATCAGCGCCCAGGAAGTGGAAGATCTCCTGCTCGAGCATCCGAAGCTCGCGGATGTGTCGGTGATCGGGGTGCCCGACGAGGTGCGCGGCGAGATGGTCTGTGCGGTGGTGGTGGAACGAGATGCCGACGACCCGCTGACCCTCGAAGAGACGGTGGCCTACCTGCGCGAGAAGGAGTTGATGACCCAGAAGATCCCGGAGCGGATCGAGCGGGTGGAGGTCCTGCCGCGCAATCCCAGCGGCAAGGTGCTGAAGCGAGAACTGCGGCAGCGTTTCGGCGCGACCGACTAGCCGTTCCGTGCGCGACTGGGGGCGCGCGCGGGCTCAGCGAAGCGCGGCGAGGATTTCCTGCATGCGCGCTTCGTCCTCCGGCGTCGCCAGGGGGAAGTCGGTGGGGAGGTTCAGTGTGGTCAGGAGGCCGCCCCAGCGTTCGCGCAAGCGCGGGCCGATTTCGTCGATCGGGCCGATGGTCGCGAACTCGTCGGCCATTTCGTCGGGGATCAGCTTCACCATGTCGTCCCAGCGGTTTTCCAGCGACAGGGCGTGGAGCCGGGTTCCGAGTTCCTGCCAGCCGTGGACTTCGAAGACGCGCGCATAGGTCCGTGTCGAAGCGTAGAAGGCCACGCGCCGTTTCAAGAGCTGGCGTTCCTCCCGGAGTTCCGCGGCGTTCTTCCCCGTCACGATGATCGGAGCGCCGATGATCTCGATCTCCGATGGTTCGCGTCCCGCCTTCTGGGCTCCGGCCTCGACGGTCGGGAGCATCACCTCCCGGAGATAGCGCGCCGTGCACACCGGGTGGGCGAAGACGCCCGCACAGAGTTCTCCGGCGAGGCGCGACATGTAGGCGTTGACCGCGGCAATGTGGATCGGGATGCGGGGATGCGCGATGGGTTCGGGGCTGAAGACCGGGGGCAGCAGGGTGAACCGGTAGTGTTCGCCCTCGAAGAAGCGCGGGTCGTCCCGGTTCTGGAACGTCTCGAAGATCGACTGGAGGCACTGGATGTATTCGCGCATCCGGGGCCCGGGAGGCCCGGTCCAGGGAGTTCCGTAGCGGCGCTCGTTGTGGCCCTTCACCTGGGTGCCGAGGCCGAGGGCAAAGCGGCCGCCCGAGAGGCGCTGGAGGTCCCAGGCCATCTGGGCCACGGACATCGGGCTGCGGGGGAAGGACACGGCGACCCCCGTTGCCAGGCCGACCCGCCGGGTGTGTTCGGCGGCGACGAGGAGCGGGACGAACGGGTCGTGGCCGGCGGTTTCCGAGGAGATGATCCCGTCGAAGCCGAGTGCCTCCAGCTTCCGTGCGGTCTCCGCGAGGCCCTGGAAGCCCAGGAAGACGGGCTCCCGGGTGAAGCGGTACCCCTCGATCATGGCGATCCCGACGCGCATGCCCTGGGCCGATCCGGCGCTCACGGGGCTAGATCTGCTTGAGTTCCTGCAGGATCGGGGCGAGGCTTTCGAACATGCTCCGCTGCCGGTCCTGCAACTCCGCGTAGGGCGGGCCGAAGACGAGATTGATGCTGGTGACGCGCTTGCCGTACTTCTCGGCGAGTCTCGCGGGAAGCTCCGCGCGCTTTCCGCAGACCGAGAGTTCGTCGAGCATTTCGTCGGTGACGAGGGCGGGCATCTCTTCCCAGCGCCCCTGGGTGGAGAGGCGGTAGAGCGCCTCGGCCTCGTCGTGCCAGCCGTGGAGGTGCATCACGCCGGCGTAGGCGCGGGTGGACGCATAGAAGGAGATGTGGCGCCGGATCAGCTCCCGGGAAGTTTCGAGTTCCTCGTCGCTGTCTCCGGTGATCGTGAACGGGTTGGCGGCGAAGTCGATTTCCGAGAGCTCTCGTCCGGCGGCGCGCGCTCCCTCGGCGACGGCCGGACGGATCACTTCGTCGATGTACCGCGGCGTGTTCAGCGGGTGCATCCGGATCCCATCGCAGAGTTCGCCCGCGAGGCGGCAGTTGTACTGGTTGACCGCCGAGACGTAGAGCGGGACCTGGCCGCCGTCGGGGTTGGGCCCGGGATTGAAGAAGGGCGAGTCCAGGGTGAACTGGTAGTGCTCGCCCACGAACTCGGGACGGGCGCCCGTCTGGAAGGTCTCGAAGATCGCCCGGAGGCAGAGGATGTATTCCCGGAGCCGCGGTCCGGGAGGCGAGGGCCAGGGCGTGGAGTAGCGGCGTTCGTTGTGGCCCTTCACCTGGGTGCCCAGTCCGAGCAGAAAGCGCCCACCGCTGTAGCGCTGGAGGTCCCAGGCAATCTGGGCCGTGACGAAGGGGCTCCGCGGAAAGGCGATGGCGATGCCCGTCCCGAGCTGGGTGCGCTCGGTGTGTTCGGCCAGGGTCATCGCCGGGAGGAACGGGTCGTGTCCGGCTTCGGTGAACAGGAGGGTGTCGAACCCGATCTCGTCGAGGCGCGCGCCGTGACGGGCAAGTTCCCGGAGATCCGGCGGGTCGGTGATCGTCGCCTCGATGCGCATCGGCACCGTTCTTATCCCCGGCGCCGGATCAAGTCAACCGGTGGCCGGTTCAGGTCTCGAGCTTGGCCAGATCGCCGGCCAGGGAGCGGCTCGAGAGGTGGAAGAAGAGTGCGCCGAGAACGCCCGTGGATGCGAGGGTGAGGAGCGAGTAGCGGATGGCTTCGTCGCCGTAGGTGCCCGCGTACTGGTCGGTGAGGAACCCGACGACGAAGGGTCCGGCACCGGCGCCCACGAGGTTGATGATGAAGAGCAGGATCGCCGCTGCCGTCGCGCGCATGCGGAGTTGCGCCAGGTTCTGGTTCAGGGTGTGCATGATCGGGACGTAGATGTTGGAGAGCACGTAGAAGATGAAGAAGAAGATCATCGAGGCTTGACTGGAATCCGAGAGAAGGAAGCCGAACCCGAAGGGCACCCCGACGAGACTGGCGATTGCCGGCAGGCGCATGTACCAGACCGGGTTGCGCTGGCCGAAGCGGTCGGCGAGGGCGCCGCCCGCATAGGCGCCTGCGCTCCCGCCCAGTCCCACGATGACCGCCATCCAGGTTCCGATGTCCATGGGGGGCATGGCGTGGACACGCCCGTAGAACTCGAAGCCCCACATGAGCACGCCAAAGCCGGTCAGGGAGAGAAAGCAGGAGCCGACCACGAGGTAGACCCAGGAGCGGCACGAGAGCAGGTGCCGCAGGGTTTCGAGGAAGGTCGTTGCTTCGGTGTTGCGGGCCGAGTGCTCGGAGTAGCCGCGCGGGGGTTCCCGGACCGTGAAGCGGACGACCAGTGCGAAGAGGATTCCCGGCGCGCCGAGGACGAAGAAGGCCGTGCGCGAGTCGAAGTTGGCCCGGAGATAGCCGCCGCCCAGGTAGGCGAGGGCCGAGCCGATATAGACGCCCCAGGCGTAGATGGCCAGGGCGCGTGCGCGTCGCTCGGGCGGGAAGTAGTCCGAGATCAGCGAATGGGCCGGGGGGCTTCCCGCGGCCTCGCCCACGCCCACCCCGATTCGGGCGAGGGCGAGTTGCGCAAAGTTTCGGGTCAGGCCGCTCACCACGGTCATCGCGCTCCAGACGGCGAGTCCGATGGCGATGATGCCGCGGCGGCTGCCCCGGTCGGCCCAGCGTGCGATCGGGATGCCGGCGATGGTGTAGAACAGCGCGAAGGCAAAGCCGACGAGGAGGCCCATCTGGGTATCCGAGACGCCGAACTCTTCCTTGATCGGCCCGATGAATACGGAAAGCACCTGCCGGTCGATGAAGTTGATCACGTAGACCAGGAAGAGCACGCCCAGGACGTACTGGGCGTAGGCGGGAGAGATTTCTTCGCCTCGTTCCGGGTCCCGGCTGCCGGGCGTCTCGTCGGTCACGTCATTCGCCATGGGGCGCCTCGCGATCGGGGGCCTCGATCGCCCCGGCTTCCGTGCACTCGCGGATCTCCTCTGCGGTCATGCCGAGGAGGTTTCCGAAGACGTGGTCGTTGTCCTGCCCCATGGCGGCGCCGGCCGATCCGCTCCGCCCCGGGGTTTCCGTCAGGCCGAGGGGGATTCCCGTGGCGGTGACCGGTCCCTTCTTCACGTGTTCGATTTCCTCGAAGAAATTTCGCGCCTCGAGTTGGGGGTCGCGGTGCAGCAGGTCCTCGGCATTCTGCGCGACTCCGGCGGGAATGCCAGCTTCCTGGAGCGAACGCATGACGGCGTATTCGTCGCGTGTCCGCGTCCAGGCTTCGATGTGGGCATCCAGTGCGTCGGCGTTCTTTTGCCGCGCGGCCTCGGTGGCGAACTCGGGTCGGCCCGCCCAGTCGGGGTCGCCCAGTACCCGCCGGAAGCGCCCCCAGGCCTCCTCACCGGCAACGGACAGCGTGCACCAGCGGTCTTCTCCGGCGCAGCGGTAACAGCCGTGGGGGGCCGCGCGGTGGGACCGGTTTCCGAGGCGCTCGGGTTCTCTGCCGTGGACGAGGGTTTCCATCAAGACGCTGCCCAGGGAACTCACGGTCGTTTCGAACTGGGCGAGGCTGATGTGTTGCCCGCGTCCCGTGCGCGCACGGTGGTCGAGGGCGCACATCACGGCGAACAGGCCGTGGAGCGCGCTGAGCGCATCCGGGTAGGCGTACTGGGTGATGGCGCCCTCCTGCCAGGGAAAGCCGGACAGCTTGCTCAGCCCGGCGAGGGCTTCGATGTTCGGTCCCCACGTGACGTAGCGGCTGCAGGGCCCGCGGTCTCCGAAGCCGGATGTGCTCAACATCACCAGCTCCGGGTTGATGGGCTGGAGGTCCGCGTAACCCAGGCCGAGCTTGTCCATGACGCCCGAGCTGTAGTTCTCGATCACCACGTCGCAGCGCGCCACGAGGCGCTTCGCGATTTCCACCGCCCGGGGCTGGGTGAGGTCGAGGGTCACGAAGAGCTTGCCCGCGTTCCAGTCCGTGAACCAGGGCGAGAGCTGGGGCTGGGTACCGCGTTCGGGTTCGCGCGGGGGGACGTAGAGCCGCACGACGTCGGGCCGTTGTCGCGACTCGACCCGGATGGTCTCGGCACCGTAGTAGGCGAGAAAACGGCCGATCCACGGGCCCGCCATCGCGGCCGAGAACTCGACGACCTTCAGGCCGCCGAGCGCTTCGTTGCCCGGTTTCCCTTCAGACAACGCCGCGCTCCCGGTAGGCCGCAAGGGTTGCCGGGGCGACCCCCAGTTCCCCGCACAAGACTTCTTCGGTGTGCTGGCCGGTACGCGGTGCCGGTCGAGCAATGCGCCACGGCGTCTCGGAGTGCCGGTAGGGCGCTCCCGGCTGCTTGAGGGGTCCGGCGGTGGGGTGGTCGACCTCCACGAAGTAGTCTCGGGCCGCGAGGTGGGGGTCCGCGGTGACGGCGGTGGCGGTATTGACGGGCGTCACCGCCAGGTGCCGGCGCTGTGCTTCGTGGTAGAAGGCGTCGGTTGCGTAGCGCGCGGTGAGTTCGCCGATGAAGAGGTCCAGGAGCTCCCGGTGGGGGAGGCGGTTGGAAGAGGGACCCTCGAACATGGGGTCGAGCACTTCTTCGTTGCCGGTTTCCTCGTGGATCCACTCGGCCAGTGCCCGCCAGTGGAGCGGGCGGTTGACCATGAGATACACGGTGCCGTCCTGGCACGGGTAGGTTCCCGAAGGCGCGGACGCCACGAGGCCGGAGCCGCGTCGCCGGGGGATGATCCCGTCGTCCAGCCATTTGCCCACGCCGCAGATGTGGCTGACCGAAGCGACGACCTCCTCCACGGAGATGTCGACCTGTTGGCCTTCGCCGGTCGCGGTGCTGTGGAAGAGCGCGATCATGCTGCTGGCTGCGGCCGTGACCGATGCGGCGAGGAAGGCCTGGGAACCGGCGAGACGCACCGGGGGATCTTCGGCTTCGCCGGTCACGTACATCGCGCCGCCGAGGGCGCCCAGGGTGAGGTCCGAAGCGGCGAGGGCGGCGTGCGGTCCGGTCTGCCCGAAGGGCGTGATGGAGGTGAGGACCAGCCCGGGGTTTTCTCGGCGCAGCGCGGCGAAGCCGAGGTCCCTGCGGTCCAGCTCGCCCGGCGGGAGGGTTTCGATGACCAGGTCGGCCGTCCGGGCCAGGGCGCGAAACAGCCCGGCGCCTTCGGATTGCTCCAGGTCCAGGGTGATCCCCCGCTTGCTCGTATTCGCGTAGAGGAAGGGGAGGCTCCCCTCCGGGTCCGGCGTGTCGTCCACGAAGGGCGGGCGCCACCGGGTGGAGTCGCCGCCGGGCCGCTCGACCTTGATCACGTCGGCACCCATGTCGGCGAGGAGCTTCCCGCAGTAGGCGCCTTTCTCGTCGGCGACCTCGAGGACGCGCCTTCCGCCGAGAGCCATCTGCCCGTCCTCCTGGCTCGCCTCCCGTGCAGGAAGGCGCCGCCTCCGGTAGACATAGCGCAAGCGGCCGCTACCGATCGGGGGGATCCGCATGGAACCGACGCGCCAGATCTACTGGAACATCGTCGATGGGGGCTGGATCTACCTCTTCTTCGCGATTTCGGCCGCGGTCTTCGTCTACACGATCCAGCGCCGGGTGCGCCTCTGGCGCCTCGCGGGCGCGGCCGACCGCTTCGACCGGCTCGGGGAGCGCTTTCGCGGGCTCGTGGTCGAGGTCTTCGGCCAGCGCCGGCTGTTCCGCGACCTCTACGCCGGAATCTCCCACGCGCTCATCTTCTACGGCTTCTTCGGCCTGAGCATTGCCACGGCGCTGATCGCCCTGCAGGAGTGGACGGGAATCCATTTCCTCCAGGGGACCTTCTACCTCTGGTACTCCCTGCTGAGCGACACGGCCGGCATCCTGGGCCTCGTCGGCCTGGGGATGGCGTTCTGGCGGCGGCTGGTCACGCGGCCGGACACCCTCCACACCTCCGTGGACGACTGGGTGGCGCTCTTGCTGTTGCTGGTGCTCTTCCTCCAGGGGTTCGTGGTGGAGGGTCTTCGCATTGCCGTGACGGTGCTGCACCAGGAGCCGTGGCTCGCCCACTGGTCGCCGGGCGGCTACGTCGTCGCACTGCTCTTCCAGGACGGCAATCCCGAAACCCTGCGCACCATCCACCGCAGTCTCTGGTGGATCCATGCGATCACCGCCTTCGCGTTCATCGGCTACCTCGGCTTCGGCAAGCTCGCCCATATCGTCTACGGGCTGCTCGGCGTCTTCTTTCGCGATCTCGCCCCGACGGGACGGCTCACCCATCCCGATATCGAAGCGGCTCTGGAGACGGACCCGGACTCTCTCGATTCCCTTGGTGTCGACAAGATCGAGCAGCTGTCCTGGAAGGACCTGCTCGACCTCGATTCCTGCACGAACTGCGGGCGCTGCGAGAGTGTCTGCCCCGCCCATGGCAGCGGTTCTGCCCTGAGCCCGCGCAAGCTCATCCAGGAGATGAAGGGCCACCTGGCCGAAACGGCGCCGGGTCTCCTGGCCGCGGGCGGCGCGGAGTCCGCGGCGGGTCCGTTGTTCGGCGAGGGGAGCCTCCCCGCCGTCAGCGAAGAGGAGTTGTGGGGGTGCCGCACCTGTGGGGCCTGCCAGCAGGAGTGTCCCGTCTACATCGAGCACGTTCCGAAGATCGTGGACATGCGGCGTTACCTGGTGATGACCGAGGCGAAGATGAGCGAGGAGGCTCAGAGCTTCCTGAAGAACATCGACGACCGGATGCACCCGTGGGTCGGCGCGGCCCACGACCGGGAAGCCTGGTTCGCCGACCTCGACCTGAAGGTGTTGAGCCGCGGTGACCGGGCGGAATATCTCTTCTGGGTGGGTTGCACCGGTTCCATGGTGGATCGGAACATCGAGGTCACCCGCGCGGTGGCGCGGGTGCTCAAGGCGGCAGACGTGGACTTTGCCGTGCTGGGTTCGGAAGAGGCCTGCACCGGCGATCCGGCGCGGCGGGTCGGCGGCGAATTGACCTACCAGACCTGCGCCAAGACGAACATCGAGACGCTCGAACGCTACGGGGTCCAGAAGATCATCGCGACCTGCCCGCACTGCTTCAATACGCTCCGCAACGAGTACCCGGACTTCGACGGGCACTACGAGGTGATCCATCACACCCAGTTCATTGCGGAGTTGATTCGAAGCGGGCGCTTGAAGCTGCGCCGAGATCTCGATGCGCCGACCTACCACGATCCGTGCTACCTCGGCCGTCACAACGGCGAATACGACGCACCCCGCGAAATTCTCGCGTCTCTTTCCGCGTCGGGCGGCATCCGCGAACTCGAGGCCAACCGCTCCCGGTCGCTCTGCTGCGGGGCCGGTGGGGGGTACGCCTGGATGGACGACGATCCCCAGCAGCGGATCAACCACACCCGCGTCGAGCAGGTGAAGGCTTCCGGCGCCGACACGGTGGCCCTGGGGTGTCCGTTCTGCATGCAGATGTTCGAGGACGGGCTGGCTGCGCGGGACCCCCAGAAGAGTGTTCGTGCGGCCGATCTCGCGGAACTGGTCGCCGAAGCGCTCGACGACTGAGTCGCGCGGCGCGGGCCCGGACCCTCGCTTGACCGGGCAGAGCCGCCTGCCGTATCGTGTCGGACCCGTTGACTGGGAGTCACTTCGGGTCTCGCGAACGCGAGTGCACGAGCGGGCGAGAGCCACCATGACGAGCGCAAACAGTGAACTGGGCGTCCGCGACCTCGCGGACCGAGAGGCCATCCGCGATCTGGCGCGGAGATACGCGCACCATGTCTGGCGCCAGGAGGGTGCCGAGGCAGCCGACCTCTTCCTTGAGGAGGGAGAGATGGATACGGGCAACGCGCCGGTCCTGCGCGGGCGCGCAGCGATCCGGGAGGCCTATCGGGGCATGGTGGGGGAGACCCAGTTCCACCCGTTCGTCCACAACCACATCGTGGAACTGGACGGCGACGAGGCGACGGGCACCTGCTACCTCGACCTGCGGGCGACGATGGAGGGCCGGAGCATGATCGGCTCGGGCTACTACGACGATCGGTACGCCCGCGTGGATGGTGTCTGGAAGTTCCGGTCCCGCCGGCTGACCATGTGCTACCTCGTGCCGATCACCGAGGGGTGGTCCGAGGCGGCCGACGGGAGCTAGTCGCAAGCGGACCGCGCGCGTAGACGGGGATCGACCCGAGGCAGCCGGGCCCTTCCGGGAGCCGGCTCATGGCGGAGACGATGACGGAAAACTGGGATCACGAAGTAGATGTGCTGGTCGTCGGTACCGGCGCCGGTGGGATGACCGCGGCGCTGAAGGCACACGACGATGGCGGAGAAGTCCTGCTGATCGAGAAGACGAGCCAGTACGGCGGGTCGTCGGCGATGTCGTCCTGCCTGCTCTGGCTTCCGAACAACCACCTGATGCCGGGGCTCGGCATCGAGGACAGCCGGGAAGAGGCGCTGGAATACCTGCGGGGCACGACGGAGGGCGCCATTGCCGAGGCGAGGCTCGAGTCCTTCTGCGACAACGGGCCGAAGATGTTGCGCTACCTGGTGGACGAGACCCGGGTCGAGGTCGTGGGGCTGCCCGAGTATCCGGACTACTACCCCGCGGTGAGCGGCAGCAAGCCCGGCGGTCGGTCGGTCGAGCCGCAGCACTTCGATGCGAAACTCCTGGGCGAGGACTTCCTCAACCTGCGCGCCCAGAACCGACAGATGCAGGTCGTCGGTCGCCTTGGGATGACGGCAGTCGAGGCGCGGATGGTGCTCACGGGCCAGCCCGGCGGAATGACGCTCTTCGCGAAGTTGATCCTCAAGTACGTGATGGACATTCCGTGGCGTTTCCGCTCGCGCCGGGACCGAAACCCTTCGGGCGGCAACGCGCTGATCGGCATGCTGCGGCTCTCCCTGCGCGATCGGAACGTGCCGATCTGGCTCGAGACGCCCGCGCGAGACATTCTGATCGAAAATGGTCGTGTCGTTGGGATGGAAGTCGAGCGGGAGGGGAAGTCCTTCCGCATCCGGGCGCGGCGGGGTGTGATCTTTGCAGCCGGGGGTTTCGAGGGAAACCAGGTGATGCGGGAGAAGTACCTGCCCAACCCGACGCGTGCGGAATGGACTTGCGGCAATGCGGCGAACACCGGCGACGTGATCGAGATGGGGATCAAGGCCGGGGCGGCCGTGGATCTCATGGATCAGGCCTGGTGGGGTCCGACCTCCGTCGTGCCGGGCGAGGAGCAGGCCCGGATGCTGGTGATCGAGAAATCGCTTCCGGGGAGCATCCTGGTGAGCCAGCAGGGTCGGCGTTTCGTGAACGAAGCGGCGCCCTACATCGATATCGTGAACGCGATGTTTCGCACCCACACGCCGCAGGAGCCCTGCTCGCCGGCGTTCTTCGTCTTCGACGCGAATTACCGCAAGAAGTACATGTGCGGGCCCGTTCTCCAGGGGACCCCCGACTTCCTGATCCAGAAGCTCTTCCGCCAGGGTTACATGAAGCGTTCGAAGACTCTCGAGGGACTGGCGGAACAGTTGGGGGTCGACGCTGCGGGTCTCAAGGAGTCGGTGGAGAAGAACAACGCCTACGCGAAGACGGGGGTCGACCCCGAGTTCCAGCGCGGGGAGAACATCTACGATCGCTACTACGGCGACGCGAACGTCACGCCCAACCCGTGTCTGGGGCCGATCGACAAGCCCCCGTACTACGCAATCGAGGCGTTCGCCGGCGAACAGGGCACGAAGGGGGGTCTCATGGTCGACGAGCGAGCCCGGGTGGTGACGGCCGGCGGGGATCCGATTCCCGGTTTGTACGCGATCGGCAACTGCTCGTCGGCGGTGATGGGGCGGAGCTATCCCGGCGCCGGGGCCACGATCGGCCCGGCCACGACTTTCGGCTACGTCGCGGCGATCGACGTGATGGCCGGCTGAAACCAGGCGAGGATCCGAACATGGCTTTTCGAGTACAGACGGTGATGCTGGGGCCGGACACGGACCAGTACGCGGGCGACGGACAGGCGACGACCGATATTGCGGGCATCGCCGCGGCGTCGCGGCGGACCGAGGCGCTGGGGTACGACGGCGTGACGGCCCCCGAGGCGGGGCACGACCCCTTCCTCCCGCTCGTGGTCGCGGCGGAGCACACCGAGTCCATCAAGCTCGGCACCAACGTCGCGATCGCGTTTCCCCGGAGTCCGATGGTGACGGCCCAGATCGCCTGGGATCTGCAGCAGCTTTCCAAGGGCCGCTTCCAGCTGGGCCTGGGCACCCAGGTCAAGGGGCACGTCGAACGGCGCTACGCAGCCACCTGGACCGGTGCCCCCGGGCCGCGCCTCCGGGACTACGTGCTGTGCGTGAAGGCCATGTTCGAGACGTTTCAGAAAGGGGACAAGCCGGGCTTCGAGAGCGAGCACTACCAGTTCACGCTCATGAACCCGTTCTTCAACCCCGGGCCGATCGAATACCCCCACCCGGAGATCCACCTGGCCGCGGTGAACCCCTACATGGCCCGCCTGGCCGGGGAACTCTGCGATGGCCTGCGTCTCCACCCGATCGCGACGTTCCGTTACACCCGGGAAGTGGTCGTCCCCGCGCTTCAGCGGGGCGCAGAGATGAGCGGCCGGAAACTCGAAGATCTCGACATGATCGGCGCGCCGTTCCTGGCCGTCGCGAAGGACGAGGCGGGGATCGAGGCGGCGAAGCAGGCCCTGAGACAGCACATCGCTTTCTACGCATCGACGCGGACCTATCACGCCGTGCTCGAGTTCCACGGCTGGCTCGACGCCGGCAACGCCCTGCACCAGATGTCGCGAGAGGGCCGCTGGAAGGAAATGCCGGGCCAGATCACCGACGAGATGCTCGACGAGTGGGCGATCATCGGAACCTGCGACGAACTCGCGGACAGGTTGAAGGAACGTTGCTCGGACATCTTTTCGACGGTGCTGCTGGATCTCGCGCCGCAACTGCGGCGCGACGAGGACTGGGTCGCGGGTACCGTCGATTCACTGCAACGCGACTAGATCGCGGGAACCACCGGGTCGCTGCAACGCGACTAGGATTCGAACCAAGGAGAACATCGAGATGGCAGCGGAAGATCATCTTCTCTTCGAAGTCGACGAGGGCGTCGGCGTCGTCACGCTCAACCGGCCCGACAACCTGAACGCGGTCCACTGGGACCTCGCGAGCGACCTGGTCCAGCTCTTTCGTGATCTTCGCATGCGGGACGAGGTGCGTGTGATCGTCCTGACGGGTGCCGGTCGCGGCTTTTGTGCCGGGGGCGATGCCGAGTGGATCAGCGGCGATGCGGAGCGCGGCCTTCCCGGTCTCTCCGAAGTTCCCCTGGAGCGCTACCAGCGCAAGACGCCGGCGGGGCCGGTTGCCGAGTTCACCAAGATGATCGTCGAGGTGGAGAAGCCCGTGATCGCGGCAATTTCGGGACCGGTCATGGGCGCGGGCCTTGCGTTCGCGTTGGCCTGCGATCGGCGCATCGCGGACAAGACGGCGCGTATGTGCGCCGCGATGGTGCGTCTCGGGTTCGCGCCCGATTCGGGCATCACATACTTCCTGCCGAGGATCACGCGGCTCTCGACCGCCCTGATGATGGTTGAGACGGGTCGCATCCTGGAGGCGGAAGAGTGCCACCGGGAGGGACTGATCGACGAACTCGTCGAGCCGGGCGAAGCGCTCCCGAAAGCCATGGAGTACGCCAAGAAGCTGGCGGCGGGACCGAGCGTGGCGATCGACCTGGCGCGACGCTTCATCTACAAGTCGCTCAACTCGAATCTCGATGAGATGCTCGACTACGAGGCGGTGGCGGCCACGATGTCGGCCCATACCCAGGATGCCCGGGAGGGAACCCGGGCCTTCCAGGAGAAGCGGAAGCCGAAGTTCGAGGGGCGCTAGCGCTTCAGGACGACGGCGGTTGCGTTTCCGCCCAGCCCGAGGGTCTGGCCCAGGCCGAGTTTCGCGCCCGGCACCTGCCGGGGACCGGCCTCTTCGCGCAGTTGCCAGGTGAGTTCGCACACCTGGAAGACACCCATCGCGGTGGTCGCCTCTCCGAAGCAGAGGAAGCCGCCGCTTGGATTGATCGGCATCTTGCCCGTGGGCAGGGTCTCGTTGGCTTCGAGCAGGTGTTCGGCTTCCCCGGGCTTGCACAGGCCCCAGTCTTCGGGGAACGCGAACTCGTAGTACACGGTGTTGTCCTGGAGTTCGACGAAGTCGAGGTCCTCGGGTCCCGCGCCTGCCTGGGCGAGCGCCTTCTCGACCGCGAGCTTTGCTTCGCTGTGGTGGCTCCGACCCGAGGGCACCACGCCCGCCAACCCCCGCGGCAGTCCGTCGTCGAAGCGCATGGTGGCGACGGCACTGCCCGCCACCCAAACCGGCTTCGCCGAGAGTTGCCTGGCCTTCTCCGCCGAACAGATCACGGCGGCCGCGGCCCCGTCGCTTACGGGGCAGATTTCGTAGAGCCGCAGCGGGTCGCTGACGAGGTTGGAGCCGAGCACCTGTTCCAGGCTGAACTCCTTGCGGAAGCGCGCGTATTCGTTGTGGACCGCGATCTGGTGGGCCTTGACCGCAACTTTGGCCAGCTGTTCTTCGGTCGTGCCGTACTCCTCCATGCGCTGACGGCAGAGAAGCGCCCAGAAGGAAGGTCCCGGCATGCCGACACAGCGTTGACGCAGGAACTCGGGGTCGGTCTCCTCTTCCACGCCCGACGTCTGGATGAAGCCCTTGGGCATCTTCTCGCCACCCACGACGAGGACCGTGTCGTAGATGCCCCCGGCCACCAGGGCGTAGCCCACGTTGAAGGCGTTGCCGCCGGCCGCGCAACCGGCCGACATGTTGTAGACGGGAATCCCGGTCGAGCCCATGTCTTCGACGACATCGTTCCCGTTCAGTCCCCAGCCCTTGCCGCCGGAAAAGCGCGAGCTCGCTGCGGCGACGGCTTCGATGTCGCGCCACTGGAGGCCGGCATCTGCCAGGGCGGCGACCACGGCGTCTCTGCAGAGGTCGGTGACGGACTTGTCGGCGAATTTTCCGAAGGCGTGCATTCCCACGCCCAGCACTGCAACGTCTCTCATCGGGGCGGTTCTCCGTATCAGGCCCGGCATGCCGGGCGCGTCGCGTGTTCAGACGGGGCGGAACATCCAGGTCGTGACCTGGGTGCCATCCTCTTCCGTGCACAGGGGTTCGATCACGAGTTCGACTTTGCCCCCCACCTTGACGCTGTCCGGATCGTCGACCGCCATGCGGCCGACCACGCGGAGCCCATCGGACAGATCCACGACGCCCAGTGCATAGGGCTGGTAGGGCTCGTCGTAGCGGGCGGGCGGGGGAGGGGGGTAGTTCTGGACCGAGGAACTCCATACGGTTCCATCGGGGCCGAAGCTCGCGTCTTCCATGCGGGACTCGTCGCAGTCCGGGTTGTGGCAGATCTCCGACTTCGGAAAGTACGGCGCGCTGCAGGTCGCGCAGCGGGAGCCCAGCAGGCGCGCGCCGTCGGCGGTATCCGTGAAGAGGCCTTCGATCACGGGGGTGCGGTTCGCAGTCATCGGGATCGCCCTCCAGTGTTTCGTTGCGCCGGCCGGCGTCGCGTGCGGGTCCGGGCCCCGCGACGGGGCGCCACAATCTATCAGCTTCCCTGCTTGGCGGCTCGGATCAGTTCCGGGAGTATTTCGAGACAGTCACCCACCACCCCATAGCGGGCATAGCGGAAGATGGCGGCGTCGGGATCGGTGTTGATTGCAGCGATCGACTTGGCTGCGGCGCAACCCGCCATGTGCTGGCTGGCGCCGGAGATGCCGGCGGCGAGGTAGAGGCCGGGTCGGGTGATCTTGCCCGTGAGGCCCACCTGGCGGGAGGAGTCGACCCAACCTTCGTCGACGAGGGGTCGCGAGGCGCCGGGCAGGCCTCCCAGGGCCTCGGCCAGCTGTTCCACGAGCTTGTAGTTGTCGGGCGATGCCAAACCGCGACCGCCCGCGACGATGATTTCGGCGTCTTCGAGGCGCGGTCCCTCGGTGCGAGCGGCTTCGATGACGCGTACGCGTTCTTCCACCGACGCGAGGTCTACGGCGACCGGTGCCACCGTCGGACTCGGCGCGCCGTCCACCCGCTCGGGAAGCACGGCGTTCGCGAGCAGGGAGACGAGGGCCGGCCCGGTGCCGGCGAGGGCGTAGACGCGGCGCGTGTCTCCGCCGTAGGCGGATGCGGTGACGTTCAGCGCGCCATCGTCCGATGCCTCGATGTCGACGGCATTCATCACGATTCCGGCGCCGAGACGGCCGGCGAGGCGGGGCGCGACCAGGCGGACGTCGAAGCCCTGGCTGAAGAGGAGCAGCTTCGGTGTGCGTTCGGCGCAGTACTGGGTGAGGCCTTCGACGAAGCCGTCGGCCTGCCCAGCGGCGGCCTTCGGATCTTCGATGTGTTCGAGACTCGCGACGCCCTGGCGTTGGGCAATGTCGACAGCCTCGGCGGGCAGGGGGCCGACGACCAGCCAGGTGAAGTCGGTGCCGAGTGCGGTACTGGTCCTGCGGGCGAGGGTCAGGGCCGCTTCGGTTTCTTCGAGCACGTCGCCGCGGGCGTCGCTCCAGGTGCAGACCACCACCGCGTTTGTCGTCATGGTTGGGTTTTCCCTTCTCGCGTTCGAAAAGCTGGCGTTCGGTCCGGGGCGGCTAGGCGAGCAGCTTGTCCTCGCGCAGTCGCGCCACGAGGCGGTCTGCCAGTTCGGCTGGCGAGTCGCCCGTGATGAATTCACAGTTTCCCTGCACCGTCGGAACGAACTGGCGGGTCAGCGCGACTCTGGGGGCGAGGGCGTCTGCCTCGAGCGCCAGTTCTTCGGCGGTGAGCGCCTTGGGCTGGACCCGACGGGCCTTCAGCTTGCTGGCCGCAGTGGGATAGCGCGGGTCGCCCAGTTCGTTGCTGATCGTCACCAGGGCGGGCGTCGAAGTCTCGACGATCTCGTCCCCGTCAGGGGTGACCCGGGTGACCCGGAGGGTCCCCGAGGCCGGCTGTTCGACGGCCCGGGCGATGGCGACCACGGGCATGTCCAGCAACTCGCCGACGAGCGCCGGGACGACCCCCTGGTCGTCGTCCGAGGCCTGGCGCCCGCAGAGCACGAGATCGGCCCCACCCAGGGACCGGATGTAGCCGGCGAGGAGTTGGGCCACCGTGTGGGAGTCGGGTTCCGGCGACGGCGGGGCAATGGTCGCGACCTCGTCGGCACCGAGGGCCGCGGCGTGGCGCAGGGGAACGCTGGGGTCGGCGCCCACCGAAACCACGCAAAGGGTGCATTCGACCCCGGCATCGCGGATCCGCAGTGCGGCCTCGATGGCCTGCTCGTCGAATCCGTTCATCAGCTGCGGAATCGTGGTCTGGGTGAGGCTCTTTCCGTCCTCCCCGATCTCGAGGCGTCCGGCGAGGGCGTAGTTGTTGACGGCGTCCGGATCCAGGACTTCCTTGATGCAGACTACGATGCGCATGGGTGCCTTTCCCGCTGGGTGCGGCTTGGTTCCGGTGGTTCAGCCCCGCTCTTCGCGGACGATGAAGAGGTTGCCCGACTCGCACCAGACGGAATCCTGTTGGTATCCGTCGGGTTTTTGTGTGAGCTCGACGAGCAGGTACCAGCGCCACACCGGATCGCCGTGGTCGACGTATTCTCCGCTGAGCGTTCCGGCGAACTCCTGACGCCCCGCGTACCGCGTGCCCGCGATGGCGTGACCCCCGTCGCACTCCGCCCGCTTCCCCGCGACATTGGCGTCGAAACCGGGGCGCGCGGTGCTCGTCGTCGTCTTCAATTGCTCCACGAGGCGCCGAACCTGCTACGCCAGTTCGCCGACTCTCTCCTCGAAGGCCGCGAGCGCTTCCTCCACCATGTCGAAGAGGATCTGGCGCGCCGGTTTCATCGCCGTCACGAAGCCCACGCCCTGGCCCGCAGCCTCGGTCATCAGGTCTTCGCGGCGGTTGTCGTTCGACCCCTGGATGTAGTCGGAACTGAGCAGCATCTGGTACGGCGGGGGCAGGGCCGGAGGGGCCTCGGGCTTGGCCCATTCCTGGGTCCACGGGCAATCGAGGACGCGCATGGTCATCCCCGAGATGGAGTCGCCGTAGGAGGTTTCCTCGGCCGTTGCGGCGAGGAGGCGCTCCTTGACGATCATGTCGACATCGGACTCGCGCGAGGCGAGCCACAGCGTGCCGGTCCAGACCCCCGAGGCGCCGAGGCAGAGCGCCGCAGCCAGGTGGCGTCCGGTGGTGACCCCCCCGGCGGCGATGATGGGCGTGTCGCCCGCCATGGCGGCGACCTCGGCGACGATCGAGAAGGTCCCGATGGCACCGGTGTGTCCCGCCGCGTCGTAGCCCTGGGCGATCACGGCGTCGACACCCGCGTCCAGCTGCCGCTTGGCCTGGCGCGCCTTGCCGACGAGGCCGAAGACCTTGATGCCGCGCTCGTGGGCCGTCTCGAGGAAGAATCCCGGGTTGCCGAGTCCCGAGGCGATGACCGGAACGCGTTCTTCGAGGAGCACGTCGAGCTGGGCGCGCGCCATCTGCTGGTTCAAGCCGCCCCAGCTGTGGAGGTCGATGGCGCCCTTGGGGTCGGGCACGTCGTACTTCTTCTTGATCTCTTCGGCGAACTTCCGGTGGGACTCGGGATTTTTCGACTCGAGTTGTTGCAGAGTGTCGGCCGGGGGGACGGAGGAGGGGAGGACGAGGTCGATCCCGAACGGCTTCCCGTCGACGCGATCGCGGATCCACTTGATGTCCGCAGCGATGTCGTCGGGGGTATGCATGGCTTCGCCGAGCACGGCGAAGCCGCCGGAATTGATCACGGAGACAGCGACGTCTTTGCAGTGCGTGAATGCGATCACCGGGAACTCGATCCCGAGCATGTCGCACAGCTTGGTTCTCAACGGGTCGCTGGCCATCGTGAAAACTCCTCCAGTCCGTTTTGTGTCTTCCAGGTCGAACGAGGTCGGCGCGCCGAAGCGTCGCCTCCGCGGCGCCCCCGCTGGACCCCAGGATCGAGCTGTCCAAGAATCAAGGTTTTACGGGCACTTACCGGGTGCCGGCGAAAGCCCGCAGCGGGGGTCGGGGGAACCGCGGCGAGAGTATACTGGCCCGGTCCCGCCGACAAGGGGGTTCCGGACCCCGTCCGAATCGGGCCATCGAGTTGCGAGGAGCCGTTTGCCCGAAGCTGCGCTGGAAGGACTCTCGGTCGTCGAGTTGGGGGAGAGCGTGTCGGCGCCGTACTGTGCCCGGCTGTTTGCCGACTACGGTGCCGACGTCGTCAAGGTCGAGCCGCCGGGGCAGGGGGATGTGACCCGCTCCTGGGGGCCGTTTCCCGACGATGTTCCCGACCCTGAACGGAGCGGTACCTACCAGTTCCTCAACACCAACAAGCGCGGCGTGACGCTCGATGTCGCAACGGCGGCGGGCCGCGAGATCCTGCTGCGGCTCCTCGCGGGTGCGGACGTTTTCATCGAGAACCGGTTTCCCGCCCAGATGCGCGCGTGGGGCCTGGATTACGCCGCGCTCGCGGCCGTGAATCCCGACCTCGTGGTCGTGTCGATCACGCCGTTTGGCCAGACGGGGCCCTACAGCGCGTGGAAGGGGTACGACCTGAATGCCTTTCACCTCTCGGGTGCGAGTCACCGCTACTGCGGCCTGCCGGGCCAGCCGCCCCTGGAACACGGCACCTTCTCCGCCGAGTTCTACGGCGCTGCGACCGGGGCGACCTGGGGCCTGGCGGCGACGCTGGGTCGGGAGCGTGTCGGCGGGGGACAACACGTCGATGTCTCCTGTGCCGAGGCGATCGCATCCACCTTTGTCGGTGCGCATAACATTGCAGCCTATGCCCAGGATGGCGTGTTCGAGACGCGGACGGGGGTCGGGATGCGACTTTCGGCCCCGGCCACGATTCTTCCCTGTCGAGACGGCCACGTCTGGATGCTCGCCATCGAGCCCGGCCAGTGGAAGGGGCTCGTCGAAGTGATGGGCAACCCGGAGTGGGCGCAGGTGGAAATGTTCGAAGACATGTTCGTGCGCGGTGAGAACGCCGACATCATCTACCCCTTGCTCGAGGCGTGGACCTTGCAGCACGACAAGCAGGAGATCATGGAGCGTTGCCAGGCGGCCGGTTGTCCGGCGACGGCGGTGACCACCGTCGCCGAGGCCGTCGAGCACCCGCATCTGCGCGAACGCGGCTACGTGCTCGAGGTGGAGCATCCCGCGTTGGGCCGCACGCTGAGCTTTGCGCCCCCGTTCAAGCTGCCCGGTTGCCCGCCGCCGCCGCCCTCGCCGGCCCCGCTTCTCGGCGAGCACAATGGGCCGGTCTACGGCGAATGGCTTGGCATGACGGAGGCCGAGTTGGCGCGGCTCCGTGAAGCCGGGGTGCTCTAGTCGTGGTTGCGTCCCGCCCGCTCGAGGGCATCCGGGTCGCCAACTTCGGCTGGGTCTGGGCGGGTCCGGTGCTGGGGCAGACCCTCGGCTTTCTCGGTGCCGAGGTCTACAAGGTCGAGTCGCGGGCGCGCATCGACATGTTGCGAACACTGCCGCCCTTCGCACGAGGCGAGCGGGACCCCGATCGGAGCCTTTCGAACCACGCCTGCTGGGCGGGCAACGGCAGCGTGAGCCTCGACCTGAAAAAGCCCGAGGCCGTCGAACTCGCCCTCGAACTCGTCGCGCGCTGCGACGTCGTAGCCGAGAACTTCGTTCCGGGCGTCATGGAGGCCTTCGGGTTGGGTTACGACACCCTGCGCGAGGTGAAGCCGGACCTCGTGATGTTCTCCATGCCGACGGCGGGACTGACCGGTCCGCTTCGCGACATCCGCACCTACGGACTCAGCCTGACGGGCACGACGGGCCTCGACAGTTTCCTCGGTTACGTCGATGGGCCGCCGATTCCCATGGAACAGGCGTTCTCGGACCCGTTCAACGGGATCCTCGGTGGCTTTGGCGTTCTCGCGGCTCTGCGCCACCGGGACCGCACGGGACAGGGCCAGCACGTGGACTACTCCCAGCAGGAGGCTGTCATGCAGTTGATCGGGCCCGCTTTCATGGACTACGCCATGAACGGGCGTTCCCCCGCGCCGATGGGCAACCGCCATCCGCTGTCTGCCGCGGCGCCGCACGGGGTGTTTCCCTGCGCCGGGGACGATCGGTGGGTGAGCATTGCCGTCTGCGACGAAGCCGAGTGGCAGGGCCTCGTTCGCGCCATGGGAGATCCCGACTGGGTGCGCGGACCCGAGTTTTCTTCGTTCGACGGGCGCTTGCGGAACATCGGCGCACTCCACGAGCAGCTCGCGGCCTGGACGGCGGGGTTCGACGACCGAGTGCTTGCCGAGCGGCTCCAGTCGGAGGGGGTGGCCGCCGCGCCGGTGATGAACGTGGCCGACCTGCTCGAAGATCCGCACTACCGTGCCCGGGGTACCTTTATCGAGGTACGGCATCCCTTGGGCTTCGACGAGACGATCTATGGGGCCTACGTGAAGACGAGTGGCTTCGATGCCGCGGTTCGGCCTGGGCCCGCGATCGGACAGGACAACGAGTACGTGTTCAAGGAACTGCTCGGGGTGCCGGAAACGCGGTACCGGCGACTCGTCGAAGAGAAAGTGATCTACTGACCGGGAGCGTCTTCCGGATCAGCGCCCGGTGAAGTTCGGCTTGCGTTTTTCGGCGAAGGCGCGCGGTCCCTCCTTCGCGTCGTCCGAGCCCATCACCTTCGCCGCGAGGGCCTTCTCCAGTACGAAGCCCGGCTCGAGTCCCAGGGAGCGCACCGCGATCTGCTTGGAAGTCCGGACGGCGAGGGGGCCGTTCTTGCAGATGCGCGCCGCCAGGTCGAGGGCAGTCGGCAGGAGTTCGTCCTTCGGGACGACCCGGTTGACCAGGCCGATCTCGTAGGCGCGCTGGGCATCGATTGGTTCGCCGATCAGCAGCAGCTCCATTACCAGTGCCCAGGGGATCTGGCGCGGGAACCGGATATGGGAGCCTCCCGACGGGATGAGTCCCCACCGCACCTCGCCCAGGCCGAAGGTCGCGTGCTCAGCGGCCACCCGGAGGTCCGTGCCGGCCAGCATCTCCATGCCCCCGGCAATGCAGTGGCCGTTCACGGCGGCGATGATCGGCTTGAAGACGTCCGAGAACTGGCGCTTCGTGGAATCCTCGTAGCCGAGTTCGTCCCCCGCCGTCAGGAGGGGGATGGCCTCCTTCAAGTCCATCCCGGTGCAGAAGGCGCGTTCGCCGCTGGCGGTGAGGATTGCGACCCAGCAGTCGTCGTCGGCGTTGAAGGCCTCGAAGGCCGCGTCGAGCCCGGCGAGCATGTCCTTCGTCAGGGCATTGAGTGCGTCGGGGCGGTCGATCGTGATGATGGCGACGCGGTCCTGTTTTTCGAAACGGATCGTCGGGGGGAGTTCCACGGTGTACCTCGTATCGGAAGGGGTCGGGCTCAGGTGCGCGCCCGGCGAAACTTGGGAAGCGTAACTTCCTCGGTGACGGCATGGAAGACGACCTCGACCGGCATGCCGATTTCGAGTTCATCGGGCGCGCAGTCGACGACCTCGCTGAGCAGCCGAACGCCTTCTTCCAGTTCGATCACCGCTGGCGCGATCGGGACGTCTTCACGGAACGCCGGGTGCAACGCCCGTGCGACCACCGTCCAGGTGAAGACGCTTCCGCGGCCACTGGATTGTGCCCACTCCCATTCCCAGGAGCCGCAGTCGGCGCAAATTTCCCGGGGGACGTGGCGCCAGGTGTCGCACGCGGTGCAGCGTTGGAAGCGGAGCTCCTCCTGCCGGCACCAGGTGTAGAACTCGCCGGTCAGTCCTTCGAGGACGGGGAGCGGTTTGGGGACGTTCGGTTGGGTTTCGCTCATGGGGTCTTCTTTCCGGTCTTCCGGTCGGGTTCAGCGCCGCAAGATGGCGATGGAGCCGTCACCGAAGTCGCCCCAGCCCGTCACCACACCGATCTCGGCGGCGTCGACCTGGCGCGCGCCGGCTTCTCCACGGAGCTGGCGCACCGCCTCAACGATGTGAGACATGCCGAGCACGTGCGCTTCGGACAACAGGCCGCCGTGGGTATTGACCGGGAGTTCTCCTCCGAGCTCGATGCGTCCGTCTTCCACGAAGCTCCCGCCTTCGCCGCGCTTGCAGAAGCCGACTTCTTCCAGCTGTTGCAGCACCTCGAAGGTGAAGCAGTCGTAGACCATGGCGAAATCGGCATCCGAGGGCTGGACGCCGGCTTTTCCGAAGGCCTCGGGGGCCGCGATCGTGAGTCCGGTGCGAAAGATGTCCTTGCGGTTCGTGATTTCGTCGGCGGGATAGGGTTGACCGCAAGCCGCACTCATGATGGTGATCGGTTTGCCCGGCAGGTCCCGCGCCCGCTCCTCCGAGGTGACCACGACCGCCGCAGCGCCGTCGGTTTCGAGACAGCAGTCGAAGAACCGGTAGGGATCCGCGAGCATCGGGGAAGCCATGTAGTCGTCGAGGGTCATGGGCTTCCCGTGCATCACGGCCGCGGGGTTGAGCTGGGCGTGCTTCCGCATCGTCACGGCGATGGCGCCGAGTTGCTCGTGCCGGGTTCCGAACTCGTGCATATGGCGCCGCGCCATGACGGAATACCACTGGGGTGGGACCGTGAAGCCGTGGGGCAGGTAGAAGTCGCGGGCGATGGCGCCGCCGGGGATCGAATCCAGGTCGTTCGAAACCGTCTGGCGAACCCGGGCGCCCGAATAGCCGTTCCACCCGGCGGGCAGCAGCACGTGGTTCGCGATTCCGTTGGTCACGGCCGCGGCGGCAGCCTGGAGCGAGGCCGCGGGCGCCGCTCCCCCCATGTGGATCGTCGCCGCGAACCGCAGCGTGTCGCAGCCGAGGTTGGCCGCAAACTCTTCTGCCTTGCCGAGGTTGGGGAACGGCATGATGCCATCGATGGCGGAGGGCGTGAGCCCTGCCGCCTCGATGGCACGCAGCGCAGCCTCCAGCTGCAAGCCGAGCTGGGTCTTCCCCGAGCCCGGCTTGCGGCAGAAGGCCGTCTCGCCGACTCCAACGATGCAGGCGTTGGCCGTCACGGAAGGTTTCGCGGAATCAGCGCCGCGCCTTCTTGCGGGTCGTCTTCTTCCGTGCCGTCTTCTTGCGCGCGGCCTTCTTTCGCACGGTCTTCTTCCGCCGGCTGCTCGTCCGGATCGCACCCTTGCGCGCGCCGGCCTTCTTGCGCTTCGGCTTGTTGATGCGCTTCTTGGTGTCGATCTTCGCGAGGCGGGCCAGGTTCAGGCCGAGGATCTTCGCCTTGGTCTCCTCGGTGATCTGCTGGTAGCCGTATTTTTCCTGGAGTTCTTCCGGCATCTCCAGGTTGCGGACGTAGTCCACAGCCATGGGCATGTCGTCGAACGCCAGGTCGAGGCCCATGACGATCTTGTCGTCGGTCACCCACTGCAGGGACTCGCCGATCATGTGGTAGCCGCGGTAGGGCGCCCGGGCGAGCCAGCCGATGATGCCCGACAAGCTCAGGTAGAGGTTCGTGTGCTTTCCGGCCAGCCCCATCAACTCCTCGTGGTGCGGCCACGCCATGTGGTAGGCAATGATCTTGAGATCCGGAAAGTCGAGACAGATGTCGTCGAGCAGGTCCGGGTGGGTGTTCTTGCTCGGCTGCGGGCACACGTAGCTCATGCCGGTGTGGATGGTGAGCGCGACGTCGAGCTCGATGGCCTTCTCGTAGAAGGGCCACATGCGGCGATCGTTGAGCGGCTCGTCTTCCGGGGCGTAGACCTTGCAGAGCTTCGCATTCCGCTCCTTCACCAGGTACTCGAGCTCCCAGATCGCATTGTCGACCCCGCGCCGGATCACCGGGCCGCAGTTCGCCTCGAGATACATGCGGTCGGGGTAGGGGGCGATCTCCTTCATCATGAAGGCGTTCGTGGACATGCAGGTGGCGTAGCCGCTGACGTCCATCATGGATTCGCGGAGGGCGAAGCAGACGTCGACGCCGGCCTTGTCCATCCACTCGATGAGGGCATGGGCGCGGGGTTCCGGCATGGCATCGCCGCCGGCCAGATCGCGACCGCCGCCCCAGGAGCGCATGACGCCGTCCACGCTCTTCCACCAGCTTTCGAAGCCGGGGTAGTACTCCATTTCCTCCATCGACTCCGGATTCATGAAGTGACACTCCGAGAGCGCCACGAAATGGTTTTCGCCTGCCATGGTCTTTTTCCTCCGAAAGGGGGGGGAGCCCCGCTTTAGCTCTGGGTTGCTCGGATCAGGTTCCAGACCCGGTTCGGTGCCGCCGGCACCTCCCGTGCCATCGTTCCCAGCGGAGCCAGTGCGTCGTTCACTGCGCACATGACTGCCGCCGGGGTGGTATGGATTGCGCCCTCGCCACATCCCTTGGCGCCCAGGGGTGTGAAGGGTGAAGGGGTGACGACCTCGGCCTTCTCGGTGGGCGGGATCTCGTTGATCGTCGGGATGAGATAGTCCATGAAGGTCGCCGTGAGGGGCTGCGCGTCGGCGTCGTAGACGTATTCCTCGAAGAGGGCAGCGCCAATGCCTTGGGCCACGCTGCCTTCGGTCTGTCCCTGGACGACCATCGGGTTGAGCCGGGTTCCGCAATCGTCGGCGAGGCAGTACTTGAGGATTTCCACGAAACCCGTGTCTCGGTCGATCTCCACCATCACGACGTGCACGGCCTGGGCGGCGGTGAGGTAGCTCTTCGCGCGTCCCTGTTCGTCGGGTTCGGTGCGCCCGGCTGCGGTCCAGACGTGGGTCGCTTCGGGTCGGGGGTCGACGCCGGGCGGAAGGAGGTCGCTCCGGGCGAGCATCGTGCCGGCTACCTCGGCCACGGTCATCGACGCTTCGGGTACACCGGGGATGCCGAATTTGCCGTCCCGCAACTTGATCTGGTCCGGTTCGGTCTGCATCAGGACCGCCGTGACGGCGCACATCTTCTCGCGGATTCGCTCGCACGCTCCCAGCACGGCTCCGGTGATGGCGACGCCGAGCCGGCTGCCCCCCGGCCCGAATGAAGGCGGTGCCGACTGGGTGTCGAGTTGCACGACGCGCACGGCATCGATGTCGGTTCCGAAGTAGTCGGCGACCAGCTGGCTCGCGAGGGTGTACTGGCCCTGGCCCTCCAGGGAGAAGCCGACCCGCACCGTGATCATCCCCAGGATATCGATGCTGACGGTCGCGCCCTCGGGAACTCCGATGCCGGGGACCCCCACGGATCGGTAGGCGTTCCAATCGAAGACACCCGGCTCGACCGCGCTCGCGACCCCGATGCCGACGATCCGCCCGGCCTCGCGGGCTTCGGCCTGTTCCCGCCGTAGTTCCTGGTAACCGGCGAGGGAGAGCGCCTGGTCGAGGACTTCCTCGTAGTTCCCGCTGTCGTACTCGTTGCCCGAAGGGATCGTAAACGGGAACTGGTCCGGCTGGATGAAGTTTCGGCGCCGGAACTCGGCGGGATCGATTTCCAGGCTCCGCGCCGCGATATCCATCATCTGCTCCAGCACGAAGAAGTGGGGAGGCGGACCGAAGCCGCGGTAGGGAAACGCGGGGAGCTTGTTGGTGGCGACGAGGGTCAGGTCGTACTCGGCAACGGGGATGGTGTAGGGGCCGGTGAAGGCGGCGAGGGGTTTGGCGGCACTGATCGCGGCGTAGCCCTCACCGGTTGCTCCCTGGTCGTCAACGAGCTTGACGCGCAGGCCCGTTACTTGCCCGTCGCCAGCGACGGCCAGGGACACTTCGTAGTGTCGGTCCCACGCCTGGCTGCCCCCGGACGTGAGGTACTCCATGCGGTCCTCGATCCACTTGACCGGCCTTCCGCCTGCCTTTCTCGAGAGCATGCAGGCGATGTCTGTGCCTCGGGTACCGCCCTTGCCCCCGAAGCTGCCGCCGTGGGCCTGGCTCTTCACGTTCACCTTGTTCGAGGGCAGTCCGAAGGTCGCGGCGCGGCCGAGGGCGAAGAAGGAAGGCGCTTGAATGCTGCCGTGAACCGTCAACTCGAGGTTCATCGGGTCCCATTCACAGACGGCGCCGAACGTCTCGGTGGGATTGGCGCCCAAGCGGTTCCAGCGAAACTTTTCGGTAAAGACGTGCGCAGCGTCGGCGAAGGCCTGGTCGACTTCGCCCCAGGTGAAGAGGCGCTGCATCATCACGTTCGTCCCCTTCTCCGCGATCACGAGGGGACTTTCCGCTTCCATCGCTGCGAAGGGGTCGCCAACGGCCTCCAGGGGCTCGTAGTCGACGATGATGCGTTCGAGAGCGTCCTCCGCCACGTAGCGACTCGTCGCGGCCACGGCGGCAACCGGCTCACCAACGAAGCGGACCAGCTCCGAAGCGATGCAGTGGGTTCCCCAACCCTCGGGGGCGCTTGCGGCCGGTTGACTCCAGCGCAGCGCGTCTTCGCCGGTCACGACGGCGACGACGCCCGCCTGGGCGGACGCTTCCGACGTGTCGAGTTTTGCGATGCGTGCGTGGGGAAACGGGCTGCGCAGGATCGCGCAGTGGAGCATTCCCGGGAGCACCAGGTCTTCGATGAACCGGGTGCGTCCGGTGAGCAGGGCCGCGTCCTCTTTCCGGCGGGTGCGCTTGCCCACCCACCGGGCCTCGCTCGTCGGCAGCTCTTCGATGCTCTTGGGGATCTCTACCGTCATTTCCGTTCGCGTCTTTTCCCGTTCAGGCGCCCGCGGCCCCGAGTTTTGCGGCCGCCGAGTGGACGGCGCGCAGGATGCTCTGGTACCCGGTGCAGCGACAGATCTGTCCGCCGAGAACGTCGAGAATTTCCGCGTCGTCGGGGCTCGGGTTGTCCTTCAGGAGTTCGTAGATTGCAATGAGGAAGCCGGGCGTGCAGAAGCCGCACTGCAGGCCGTGCTCCTCGATGAAGGCTTCCTGGATCGGATGGAGCTTGCCGTCCGCTCCGCCGAGTCCTTCCACGGTCATGATCTCCGAGCCGTCGGCCTGGACCGCCAGCATGAGGCAGGACCGGACGGCCCGGCCGTCGACCAGGATGGTGCAGATCCCGCACACGCCGTGTTCGCACCCGAGATGGGTGCCGGTCAGCGCGAGCTGGGAGCGGAGGAAATCGGCCAGCGTCGTGCGGGGCTCGACATGGGCCTCGTGGGACGTGCCGTTGACGGTCAGCTGGATTTGCACCAACGCGGTCATGGAAGGGTCTCTTTCGCGGTGTTTCGCACCTGGTTCCTCGTCATGCCGTGCTCGCGATGTCCGCCCCGAGGCGCCGCATCGCGTCCGCGAGGGCGCGTCGTGCCATGACGCCGGCGAGATTTCGACGGTAGTCAGCCGAGGCATGGACGTCCGAGAGCGGCTCGTCGATTTCCTCGCTCACCTGTTTCCCGGCTGCTTGGCAGAGCGCCTCGCTGGGGCGCTGGCCGCGGATACTGTCCTCGGTCGTGCGCGGCCGCACCGGGGTGGCGCCGACGCCGAAGAGTGCGATCCGGGGTTCGGCGCAGCACCCGCTGTCATCGAGGGTGAGGGTCACTGCGGCGCCGGCCATTGCGAAGTCGCCGTGGCGGCGCGCGATCTCGCTGAACCCCCAGCCGTTCTTCGTGTCGAACACGGGGACGTTCAGTTCGGTGAGCACTTCCCCCGGTTCGAGGGCGGTCGTGAGATAGGTGACGAAGAAGTCCTCGGCGTCGAGGGTGCGTTCGCCCCCCGGTCCGACCACCTTCAGCGTGGCCTGGAGGGCGACGGCCATGGCGGGGTACTCCGCCGCCGGATCGGCCTGGGCCATCGACCCCCCGACGGTGCCCCGGTTGCGGATCTGAGGGTGGCCGATCGAAACGGTTGCGGCGTGGAGCAGGGGCTGCCCGGTCTGGACCGCGGCGGAGCGCTCTACGGTCCGCTTGGTCGTCATTGCCCCGATGGCGAGCCGGCCGCCCCGCTCGTCGATGTAGTCGAGATCGGCGACACGCCGGAGGTCCACGACGAGGCCGGGCCGGGCCAGCCGCATGTTGAGCATCGGCATGAGGCTCTGGCCACCGGCCAGGATCTTCGCTTCTCCGTCGAATTCCTGGAGGGCCGCGATGGCCTCGCCGACGCTGGTGGGCGCCAGGTATTCGAAGGGGGCGGGTTTCATCGGGGCCTTTCCCTGGCTTTCGGACTCGGATCCCGGCGGTGATTCGCCGCCGCCGAGGGTCCGGGCCGGCATCATACCCGTTTGGAACCGGTTTTCGAACGCCCAAAAGCCCCCGAAAGGGCGTGGCGGGGTGCCCGCTCGTCTAGCCCGCACACTCGGAGACGGGTAGTCTCGCGCGCACCGGCAGTCCGGGTAGATTGCCTGGGCTCGAGACGGACGAGGGAGAAAAGCATGGCCTGGAGCGAATGGCAGCAGGTGGAAGGCGACGGCCTCGTGTTCGAGGAAATCCTCTACGAGAAGAAGATCCACTCGGAACTCGAGGGGGGCGTGGCGCGCGTCACGATTGACAAGCCCGACAAGTACAACGTGATGACGGTGGCCACCGTGGAGGAGATGTTTCGCGCCTTCTACGACGCGAACCACGACACGGCGATGGGCGCGATCGTCGTCGCCGGGAGCGGTCGGAACTTCGGTGCTGGCGGCGACGTGGAATGGGAGAAATGGGGTCTGCGGGAAGCCTTCTACAACCGGTACCCCCACAACCGGCTGATCCGGCTGTCTCGCAAGCCCGTCATTGCGGTGGTCCAGGGGTATTGTCTCGGTGGCCACAATCACATGGCCTATTGCTGCGATTTCACGATCGCGTCCGAGGACGCCAAGTTCGGCCAGGCGGGCCCCAAGGTTTCGAGTCCCGCCGACGGGTTCTTCGTGCCCTACCTCACAAAGGTAGTGGGGGCCAAGCGCGCGCGAGAAATGTGGATGCTTTGTCGGCGCTACACGGCTCAGCAGGCCCTGGAGATGGGGCTCGTCAACGAGGTCGTGCCGAAGGACGACCTCGAAGCGGCCATCGAACGCTGGGTGGAGGAACTGCTGGCGGTGAGTCCGGGTTGTCTCGAAATCCTCAAGGCGGCGTTCGACCAGGAAATGGACGGCTACTCGGAAATGGGCGTGATCTCCAGCCAGTTCTACCCGGACTGGTTCGACATGCCCGAGGGCAAGGAGGGCGGCGCGTCCTTCTCGGAGAAGCGCCCGCCGCGGTTCTGGAGTCTCCGAGAGCGAGAGTCCGAGATGCGCCGAGAACTGATGAAGCGCTACGAAGAGGAGAGCGGGAGCTAGTCGTCCGCGTCCCGACGGAGTTGCGCGTTCGTGGCCGCGGCGCCGCTGCCCAGCAACTCCGAGATGCGTTGCGTGTCGTAGCCGAGCTCAGCGAGGATTTCTTCGGTGTGCTGCCCCTGGAGCGGGGGCGGGCGGTTCACCCCACCGGGCGTGCCGCGCATGTGGATCGGTACGCCGGTGACCGTCACCTCCCCCAGTGTTTCGTGAGCCGTGGTGACGATCATCTCGTTGTGGCGGATCTGGGGATCCTCGGGAACCTCGCGCACCGCGTTCACCGGAGCGGTCAGGACGTCGGCAGCGATCAGGCGTTCCATGAGTTCGTCGCGGCTGAAGTCGTTGCACCGCGCCTCGACGAGTTCATCCAGTTCGTCCTGGTGCTGCGCCCGGATGTCCACGTTCGCGAAGCGGGGATCGCTGAGCCAGTCGACGTCGAGCGCGTCGCAGAGCTTCGTGAAGAAGCGCTGGGAGGGGCACGTGATCACGACCTTTCGGCCGTCCTTGGTTCCGTAGATCCCCGAGGGCGCGAAGTAGAGGCTCCGGTTGCCGGTACGCGGAGTCTCGTCCCCGGTGACCAGGTAGCTGCCCAGGCCGGCGGCCTGGGCGTGGATCAGGGCATCGAGCAGGGAGATGTCGATGCGCTGGCCTTCGCCCGTTGCGTTCCGGTGGTGCAGGGCCGCGAGTGCCGCGGTGCTCGCCAACACGGAACTCAGGGTGTCGATCAGCGGTACCGTGACGCGTACCGGGGGACCGTCCGGCTCCCCGTTGAGCGCCAGCAAACCCGCGTAACCCTGGATCAGGAAGTCGATTCCCGGCCTCCCGGCGTAGGGGCCGTCGTTGCCGAAGGCCGTGACGCCGACCCAGATGATGTCTTCCCGGTGGCGACGGATCTGGTCGTAGTCGAGTCCGAGACGCGTGAGCGCGGGTTCCCGGATGTTGGTGACGAACACGTCCGCGGTGGCCACCAGGCGGGCGAAGGCTTCCTGGGCATCGTCCTGGCGCAGATCCAGGACGATATCCCGCTTGTTCCGGTTGAGGCTGAGGAACGCCGAGCGCTCGCTGCCCCGCGCCGGCCCGAGGTGGCGGCTCTCGTCGCCATAAGGGGACTCGATCTTGATCACGTCGGCGCCGAGATCGCCGAGCAGGGTGGCGGCATAGGGTCCGGCCATCATGGTGGACAGGTCCAGCACTCGCAGTCCCGTGAGCGCTCCGGAAGCGGGCGGGCGCGCCTTGTCGGTGCTCACGGAAGGGCTCCCTTCTCTTTCAGTTCGGTGATTTCGTCCCAGGAGCACCCGAGCGTCTCCATCAGGATGAGTTCCGTGTCCTGGCCCAGTTCGGGCCCCAGGGATTCCACGCTCCCGGGCGTCTTGCTCAGGGTGATGGGAAGCCCCCGGATCTCGACCTCCCGGTCGACCTCGTCGCAGTGGATTTTGAGGAAGTAGTCGTTTGCCCAGGCGTGGGGGTCGTTGGCCATGTCTTCGAGGTTCTGGATCGGGCTGGCGACCAGGCCGAGACTTCGCCAGGTTTCGAGCCAGGCTTCGGCTGGCCGCTCCCGGATGACGCCGTCGACCAGGGCCACGAGTTGCACGTGGTTTTCGCTGCGGCGCGGCGCGGTGGCGAAGCGCGGGTCGGTCGCGAGTTCTTTGCGCCCGAAGCTTTCGCACAGCTGTCGCCAGTTGTCGTCGGTGTTTTCCGCGCAGAGGAACACCCATTTGTCGGCGGCCTCGTAGCGGTTCCACAGCGGGTTCCGGGCGTTCGCCCGCGCCTGCTGATTGGAGTACAGGGCGTTTCTCGAAGCGAGGAAGGGTTGCAGGGTCGGCGCCCCCATGAAGAGCTGGGCCCCGTACAGCGAAGCATCGATGCACTGACCGCGGCCCGTCGTCCTGCGGTGGTGAAGTGCGAGGAGGATGCCCAGGGCGGACATGAGCCCACCGTAGGTATCGCCAGAGCCCATTCCCAGGTAGATGGGCGGCTCTCCGGGCTCCCCCTGACGCGTCATGATTCCCGTAAGGGCCTGCACGTTGATGTCGTACGAGGGGCGGTTGATCTCGAGGGCATGCCCGTAGCCGGTGTTGGTCGCGTAGATCAGGCGCGGATTGATCTCGCTGAGCTTTTCGTAGGTGAGTCCCCAGGCTTTCAGGATGTCGAGCTGGAAGTTCGACAGGAATACGTCGGCCTTTTCGACCAGCTTGTAGAAGAGCTCCTGGCCTTCGGATTTCTTCAGGTCGATCGCCATGCTCTTCTTGTTGCGATTGATCACGAGGAAATATTGGTTCCAGTCCCCCACCGGCAGCGCCTTGATGCTGCGGACGCCCCGGGCGCCGTCTCCCGTGACGGGTCGCTCGATGTGGATTACCTCGGCCCCGAAGTCGGCGAGGTACTGAGCGCACACGGGCCCCTGGAGCCACTGGGTCAGGTCGAGGACCCGGATTCCTTCCAATGCCTTCGCCACGTTCTGCACTCCTGTTCTTGTGCGCCCGGGCGCGTTGCTAGCGCTGGATGAGTTTTGCGCTCTCGAGTGCTTCGATCCGCGAGTCGCTGAACCCCAGCAGGTCCTGCAGGACCCGGGTCGAATCCTGACCCGGGGCCGGGGCCCGGTTGCGCAACCCGGCCGGGCTCTCGCTCATGTGGATCGGAAAGCCGAGGCTCTGGACCGCGCCGTGATCTTCATGCTCCACCTCGATGATGTAGCGGTTGACGGCGGCGTTGTGGTCCGAGGCCGGGTAGTCGTATTTCTGGATGACGTCGGCGGGCAACTGCTTCTCGTCCAGCACCTTCTGCCAGTGGGCGCTGGGCTTGTCCGAGAAGCGGGCCTCGAGTTCACGGAACATTTCCAGGCGATGCTCGCCGCAGCGTTTCTCGTGGGTGTCGAAGCGCGGGTCGTCGACGGCGAATCCCATGATTTCGGAAAAGGCCGGCCAGTACTTGTCCGTGTCGGGCATCGCGAGGGTGACCCAGCAGCCGTCCGCACTGGGATACATGGGTCCGCTCATCGGGTTCCCGGAATCGAGGCGCGAAACGGGGGCGAGAAAGCGGTCGTCTCGCATGGCGAGGTAGGCCTGCATGTCCAGGCTCTGGGAGTACATGTTGCCGCCCAGGAGCGATGCGTCGACGACCTGGCCCTGGCCCGTCTCTTCCCGGTGGTGGAGCGCAATCGCGATCCCGACGGCCAGCATCACCGTGGTCTGCATCTGGCCCACCGCCGTGTACACCGGCGGTTGGCCGGGTTGGACGAGGGTCGGCATGACGCCGGTCCGGGCAGCGGCCAGCTCGTCGTAAGCGGGCAGGTCGCGATCGGGTCCCTCCGGGCCGAAGCCCGAGGCGCGTGCAAAGATGAGATCCGACCGGCGTTCGCAGAGCGCGGCGTAGGTCCAGCCACGCGTCTCGAGGGTTGCGAAGGGTAGGTCGGTGAGGAATACGTCGGCTTTCTCGAGCAGCGCGTCGAAGACCTCGCGTCCCCCCGGTTCCCCGAGGTCCAGGGCGAGGCTCTGCTTGTTCCGCTGTGCCAGCTCGTCGAGGGAGTTCCAGCGTTCGGGCGGGTGCATGCCGTCGCGGTCGTGGTCGACGGCACGGGGGTCCGACAGGTCCTCGATGCGGACCACCGTGGCACCGAAGTCCCCGAGCATCGCGGCGGCCAGCGATGCAAAGAACTCGGAGGTGAGATCGACGACGACGACGCCCTCGAGGGCTGCTGCCATGGCGGACTCAGCCCTCGGCTACCCGGACCACTCGTTCACCCGGTCCAGTGTGAGGTCCCGGAACTCCACCGTGTCGGGAAGGGGGCGGCCGAGCCATTCGCGGTAGAAGGTGTCGAGGTCGGGAAGGAATTCGAAGTCGGGCGGGCAGCCGCGGGGAACGGCCTCGACTTCGAGCTGCGTGCCGCATCCCGGGCAGATGTACTCCCGCAACTGGGTCCAGGCCGGGTCCGGCATTTCCCGTCCCCTGTAGACCTCGCCAATGGACTCTTCAGTTTCCCGAACGTGAATCAGGGACGAGAGCTTCCAGTTGACGCGATAATCGCCGAAGCCGTGTCCGCAGAGGCACTTTACGACGCGCTCGCCGGCCTCGGCCACGATGAAGAGCTGCGG
>JAYZFQ010000006.1:0-6172 GCA_036336695.1 Myxococcota bacterium | reverse complement strand
GGCCCGCCGGTACGCCGGGTACCCGCGCACGCCGAATCCCCGCAGGCAGAGGTCCCGTCGAACGGAGAACCGGAGGAGGAGGAGCCGAAGTGAACGAGCCCTTCCCCCGGACGGACGGCTGGCTCCACGCCGAAGGAGTTCCGCTGGCGCGCATCGCTGAAAAGGTGGGGACCCCCGTGTATGTCTACAGTGCTACGGCGCTCGCCGAGCGATACGATGCGCTGGAAGCTGCATTTTCCGGCGTTCGCCACCTGATCGCCTACTCGATCAAGAGCAACGCCAACCTGGCAGTCGTGCACAGCCTGGTGGAGCGCGGGGCGGGCGTCGACGTGACGTCGCGCGGCGAACTCTTCCGCGCGCTGCGCGCCGGAGCCAACCCGGAGAAGATCGTCTTCTCCGGGGTAGGGAAACGCGACGACGAAATCGCAGCAGCCCTCGACGCCGGCATCAAGCTCTTCAACGTTGAATCCCGGTCCGAGCTGCGCCGGATCGATGCCGTGGCGGGCGAGACCGGGCGGGAAGCCCCAGTGGCCTTCCGGGTCAATCCAGACGTCGACCCCGAGACCCACCCCTACATCTCGACCGGTCTGCGCACGAGCAAGTTCGGTATTCCGATCCAGGAGGCGGCGAGCGCCTACGCCGAGGCGAAGGCCCTGGCCCATGTCCGCGTCGTCGGTGTCGACTGCCACATCGGCTCGCAACTCACGAAGCTGCGTCCCTTCGCCGATGCCCTGGCGCGAGTCGGCGACCTGGTACGCGAGCTGCGCGACGCCGGTCACGCCATCGAGGTAATCGACGTAGGTGGGGGACTCGGCGTGGTCTACGATGACGAGCACCCGCCTAGCATGGGGGAATACGCCGCGGTCGTGGGCGACGCCGTCGGAGGACTCGACTGCGAAATCGTCCTCGAACCGGGCCGCTCGATCACCGCCAACGCCGGTGTGTTCGTGACCCGCGTCCTTTACGAGAAAGAGAACGAGGACAAGCGCTTCGTCGTCGTGGACGGCGCCATGAACGACCTGATCCGGCCGGCCTTGTATCAGTCGTTCCAGACGATCGAACCGGTCGGCCCACCGCGCGACGCGATGCACACGGTCGACGTGGTGGGACCCGTCTGCGAATCCGGTGACTTCCTGGCCCAGCAACGGCGGCTGCCGACGCTGGAGCGCGGCGATCTCCTCGCGGTGCGGTCGGCGGGCGCCTACGGCTTCACCATGGCGTCGAACTACAACGGCCGCCCGCGCTGCGCCGAGGTGCTGGTGCGCGATGGCCGCTGGGCCGTGGTGCGCGAGCCCGAGAGCCTGGACGACCTGGTGCGCGGCGAGAGCATCCCCGGGGACCTGGTCGGATGAAGGCGCTCGCGTTCACGAAGATGCACGGGGCGGGCAACGACGTCATCGTGCTTGACGGGGTGAGCGGCGAGCTCCCGCCGCTCGAGCCGCTGGCCGCACGCCTGTGCGATCGCAACTTGGGCATCGGCGCCGACCAGTTGCTGGTGGTGCGCCCGTCGGAGCGGGCCGACTTCCGCATGCAGATCTTCAACGCCGACGGCTCCCAGGTCGAAATGTGCGCCAACGGGATCCGCTGTTTCTACGAATTCGTGCACAGCCGGGGCCTCACCGGTGCCGACGAGATCGGCGTCGAGACACTCTCCGGCGTGGTGCGGCCCCGCCGAGTCGGACCCGGGCGGGTGCGCGTCGACATGGGTCCGCCCGTGCTGGCGCCGGCCGAGATCCCCACCACCCTCGGAAGTGGCGCGGGCCCGGTGCTCGACGTCCCGATCGACGTGGCGGGAGAGGCCCTCCGGGTCTCGTGCGTCTCGATGGGAAACCCGCACGCCGTGCTTTTCGTGGACGACCCGGACTCGGCGCCCGTCGAGCGACTCGGTCCGCAGATCGAGCGTCACCCGGCATTCCCGAATCGGGTAAATGTCGAGTTCGCGTGTGTCGACAGCCGCGACCGGGTGCGCCAGCGCACCTGGGAGCGCGGCACCGGCGAGACGTTGGCCTGCGGGAGCGGTGCCTGCGCCGTCGCCGTGGTATCCATGCTCCGGGGCGAAACCGACCGCAGCGTGACGATCGCGCTGCGGGGCGGCGCGCTCCGCATCGAGTGGCCGGAACCGGAAGCGCCTGTCTTCATGACCGGACCAGCCGTCGAAGTCTTCACCGGAAGCTTTCCGCTCGAGGAGGATTGAGCCGTGTTCGAGGGAGTCTTCACCGCGCTCGTCACCCCGTTTCGCGACGGTGAAATCGACGCACCGGCCCTGCACGCCCTCGTCGATCATCAGGTCGATGCCGGCGTCGACGGCGTCGTGCCCTGCGGCTCCACCGGCGAATCGGCGACGCTCTCCCACGCCGAGCACCGCCGCGCCGTCGAAATCGTCGTCGAGGCCGCGGCCGGTCGCATTCCCGTCGTCGCGGGAACGGGCTCGAACAACACCCGCGAGGCCATCGAGCTGACGCGCCACGCCAAGGAGGCCGGCGCCGACGGAGCGCTCCTGATCTCGCCCTACTACAACAAGCCCACCCAGGAGGGCATCTTCGCCCACTTCGAAAGCGTGGCCCGTGAAACCGGGCTGCCGCTGATCGTCTACAACATCCCCGGACGCACGGCCTCGAACATCCTGCCGGGCACGCTGGCGCGCCTCGCCGACGTGGACTCCATCGTCGGCGTGAAGGAGGCCTGCGGCGACGTCGACCAGATCGCCCACGTCGTGGCGGAATGCCGCGACGATTTCGCGGTGCTCTCGGGCGACGACGCGCTGACGCTACCGGTGCTGGCCATTGGCGGGAAGGGCGTGATCGCGGTCACCGCAAACGTGGCGCCGCGCGAAATGGTGGAGCTGGTGCGCGAGGGCCGGGACGGCCACTTCGACCGGGCGCTCGGCGTGCACCAGCGCCTGCTGCCGCTGTTCGACGCACTCTTCTGCGAGACCAACCCGATCCCGGTGAAGGCGGCCGTGGCGTTGCAGGGGCGCTGCGGCGAAGAGATCCGTCTGCCTCTGACGCCGATCTCCGATGCCAACCGCGAGCGGCTGCGCGTGGTGATGAAGGAACTGGAGCTCCTGTGAGCGCCGCGAGTCCGGTGCAGGTGTGCGTCGTCGGCGCCCGCGGACGCATGGGCGAGGCCGTGCGCGCCGCGCTCGACGAAGAACCCGGGCTGGCCCTTGCCGCCGCGCTCGAAGCACCGGGCCACCCGGAGGTCGGGCACGAACTCGCCCCGGGAGTGCGGCTCGGCGACGACCCGAAAGCAGCCCTCGCCGGCTGCGACGTCGCCATCGACTTCACCGTGCCCGCCGCGACACTCGCCACCCTGCGGGTCGCCGCGGATTCCGGCGTCGCCTACGTGACGGGCACGACCGGGCTCACGGCGGACGAGCGCGACGAGCTGGCGGCATTGGCCCGGCGGACGCCGGTGATCCACGCCGCCAACTTCTCGACTGCGGTGAACGTCCTCGCGTGGCTCACGCGCGAAGCCGCGCGCCTGCTGGGCCCGGACTTCGACGCCGAAATCACCGAGCTCCACCACGCGGCCAAGCGCGACGCCCCGAGCGGCACGGCGCTTCGGCTGGCGGCCGCGGTGGCCGAGGGACGCGGCACGACGCTGGAAGAACACCTCGTGCTCGAACGCGCAGGCGAGATCGGAGCCCGCCCGGCTGGCGCCATCGGCATCCAGAGTCTTCGGGGGGGCGACAACCCCGGCGAGCACGCAGTCCAGTTCATCGGCACCGGCGAGCGCCTGGAACTCGCCCACCGCTCGATCACGCGGGACCACTTCGCCCGCGGGGCGGTGCGCGCCGCGGCCTGGCTCGCGGGACGCGAACCGGGCCTGGTCCCGATCGAGGAAGTCCTGGGGCTACGTTCAGCGGGTTGTGGCGGGGCGGCACGCGCCCCGCCACGCTGCCCCGCCTAGATGTCGAAGTACAGCTCGAACTCGTGCGGGTGCGGACGCGCGTCCACCGCCGCGATCTCGTTCTCGCGCTTGTACTCGATCCAGGTCTCGAGCGCGTCGGTGGTGAAGACGTCGCCGCGCAGCAGGAAGTCGTGATCGGCTTCCAGCTCGGCGATCGCCTCCGCGAGACTCCCGGGCATCACCGGGATCCCCGCCACCTCGTCGGCACTCAGCACGTAGATGTCCTTGTCGAGGGGGTCGCCCGGGTCGATCTTGTTCTCGATCCCGTCGAGCCCCGCCATCAGCATGGCCGCGAACGTGAGATACGGGTTGCACGACGGATCCGGGTAACGGACCTCCACGCGCTTGGCCTTCGGGCTCTGGGAATACATGGGAATCCGGCACGCCGCCGAACGGTTCCGGCTCGAGTAGGCCAGGTTCACCGGCGCCTCGAAACCCGGAACGAGCCGCTTGTACGAATTCGTCGTCGGGTTGCTGAAGGCGGCGAGGGCGCGCGAGTGCTTCAGGATGCCCCCGATGTACCAGAGCCCGAGCTCCGAGAAGCCCGCGTAGCCGTCGCCGGCGAACAAGGGCTGGCCGTCCTTCCAGATCGACTGGTGGACGTGCATGCCGGTGCCGTTGTCCTCGAAGAGCGGCTTGGGCATGAACGTTGCCGCCAGCCCGTGCTTGCGGGCGACGTTCTTGACCACGTACTTGTAGGTCAGCAGCTGGTCGGCCATGCGAACGAGCGTGTCGAAACGCATGTCGATCTCGCACTGGCCGCCCGTCGCCACCTCGTGGTGGTGCGCTTCGATGCCGATGCCGAGCTTCTGCATCTCGAGCACCATTTCGGTGCGGATGTTCTGGAGCTTGTCCGAGGGCGGAACCGGAAAGTAGCCCTCCTTGTGGCGCGGCTTGTAGGCGAGGTTGCCGCCTTCTTCTGCCGCACCCGAGCGCCACTTGCCCTCGCGCGAATCGACGAAGTAGTAGCCCTCGTTCGTGCCCGTCGAGAAGCGTACGTCGTCGAAGAGAAAGAACTCGGCTTCGGGCCCGAAGTAGGCCGTGTCGCCGATCCCCGCCAGGCCCAGGTATTTCTCGGCCTTCTTCGCGATCCAGCGCGGGTCGCGGGAGTAGTTCTCCTTGGTGATCGGGTCGACGATGTCGCAGGTGAGCACCAGCGTCGGGTACTCGAAGAAGGGGTCGATGAAGGCGGTCCCGGCGTCCGGGACCATGAGCATGTCGCTCTCGTTGATCGCCTGCCAGCCGCGGATCGACGAACCGTCGAAGCCCAGCCCTTCCTCGAAGGTCTCCTCCGTGATTTCACCGATCGGGAACGAGCAGTGCTGCTGCTGGCCCGGCCAGTCCGTGAACCGGAAGTCGACGATTTCGACGTTGTGACGCTTCGCGTTTGCGAGAACTTCCTTGGGGGTACTCATCGCTACCTCTTGCTTGACACGGCCCACGGGCCGGGGGGGTGGAACCTCAAACCGCGTCCGCGCCACGCTCGCCGGTGCGGATGCGGATCACCTCTTCGACGGGAAGCACGAAGATCTTGCCATCGCCGATGCGGCCCGTGTTGGCCGCCTCGACGATCGCCTGCACGGCCTTGTCGCAGAGATCGTCGCCCACTGCAACCTCGATCTTGATCTTCGGCAGGAAATCGACCACGTACTCGGCGCCCCGGTAGAGCTCGGTGTGGCCCTTCTGGCGTCCGAAACCCTTGACCTCCGTCACCGTCATCCCCTGGATGCCGATGCCGTGGAGGGCCTCCTTCACCTCGTCGAGCTTGAAGGGCTTGATGATCGCCTCGATCTTCCGCATGGGCTCCTCCGTCCGGGCAACCGGCCGCCGCCAGGCGACACGGCACCGGCGGGAGGAGATAGCAAACGACGTGCCGCCGTGGGAGAGAAGTTTCCGGCGCCCGGGAACCCCCCGCGCGCAAGGCTGCGCAGGCGTTGAGCAGCCGCTGCTCAGAACGGCAGCAGCCCGGATGCCCCGCGGGGGGGGACGTAGAAGGGGGGGCGCGGGCCCCGGCCGGGGGCCCCCCCCCCGGGCCCGCGCCCCCCCCGCCAGACTTGCTTCCAGCCGAAGCTCGAAGCCAGACCTTGGGAACCTAGAACTGGTAGGTCAGTTCCACGCCGGTCAGCCAGTTGTCTCGGTTCCGGTAGTTGCTCTGGTTAAAAATCCCACCGTCACCGGAACTCGAGATCGCCGTCTCGGAGTCCGGATCGCCGTCGCCGCGGATGAAGTCGAAGCGGTCGAATCGACCTTCGGCCTTGAT
>JAYZFQ010000005.1:0-10329 GCA_036336695.1 Myxococcota bacterium | reverse complement strand
CGATGCGATCTTTGCCGGCAGCGGCGACGGGCCGGGCGAAGTTGCCGCGCGGTGGATCGAGGCCGCCGTCCTCACCCCCGACGAACTCGCCCAGCAGGCGCATCAGATCGAACTCGTCCAAGTGGATGGCAGGATCGATGTTGTCGACCGCGACGCCCTGTGCGCGCTGCCGGATGGGGTGAGCGACGTGTCCACGCTGGTACCGGGCCGGACGGGCGCGGCGGCGCGGGTCCGGGCCCTGCTGGAACGGTTCGGGGTCTCGGGGCCGGGGAGTGCCGTGATCTGTGCAGCCGACGGGTTCGCCAGCGAACCGGTGAAGCTGGCGGCCCTGGCCGAGGGGGTGCTGCTGCACACTCTCGCTGGGGAAGCCCTGCCGCCGGGAAAGGGCGGACCGTTTCGCCTGCTGATTCCCGAGGGCGTGGCGGATGCGCCGTCAGCGTGCGCCAATGTGAAAGCGGTGACCCGGATCGTAGTGCGGGAGGAGGTCCCGGGTTGAGGGCGTAATACATTGTGATACAATGTATCAATGCCCGAGACACACCGACCCGGATCCCGTCCCCGCCGTCAACGCAAGGAGCTGGTCCTCCACACCCGGGTTTCCGACAATCTCGCCGAGGGGATCCGCCAGATCGCCGACGATCTGCGGGTGCCGACTTCGAACCTCGTCCGGAACGTCCTGGAGGAGGTGTTCGAGGTGGTCGAGACCGTGGGGGACGATGTCGGCGATCTCTTCGCGAGCGTGCTGGAGGAAGCCGACGCCGCACGCGATCGGCTGAGCCGGAACCGAGCGGCGCGCGAGGATCGGACCCGGACCGCGGCGCCCCCGCCCCCGCCGATTGCGTGGCACTTCGTTCGCGCGGGTGAGGCGGTCGGGCCGCTTTCCCGGGAAGAATTGGCGCGGGAAGCGCGGGCGGGTCACCTGGCCGGGGACACCCTCGTCTGGTGCCCGGGCATGGCGGACTGGGAACCCGCGAGCGCGGTCCCCGGTGTGCGCGATCTCGCGGGACCGCCCCCGGTACCGGGCGCCGATCGCACGTCCCCTACGCCGGGTTCCTAGCCGGGCGCATCAGCGCAAGAGGTTGTGTTCGAGGGCGGCGCGGCGTTCGGGGGTGACCCCGAGCGGTCCGGTGACGTAGGCGTCGACGGAGCCGTAGTGTTCGCGGATCGCGGCCAGCGACGCCTCGAGGTACTCGCGGCGTGCCTCGAGGAGGGGCAGGAGGTCTTCCGGCTGCGTGCGAAACAGGGAGTAGAGGGGCACCCAGCGGAGCACGAAGTTGTCGTAATCCCGGCGATAGGTGTTCGTCATGAGGTAATCCTCGAACACAGTCTGCTCCGGGACGCCGAGGGTGAGCAGGATCAGGGCTGCGGCGAAACCGGTGCGGTCCTTTCCCGCGGTGCAGTGGATGACGGTCGGGAGGTTGTCGGGCTCCGACAGGCGTGCGAAGAGCGCGGCCCACTGGGCGGTGTCCTCGGTCGGGAAGTTCCGGTACGCCTGGAGGAGCGTCTGCCGGATTCCCGCCGCGCTGACCTCGCCCCGGCGGATGCGTTCCTGCATCTGGGCGGGATCGACTCCCTTCTGGTCGACAGGGAGCGCCAGTGCGACAGCGGGGACGGGCGGGAGCGATGGGTCGGGGCTCCTTCGGCGCTCCGTTGCGGTGCGGAAGTCACAGACGAGGCGCACCCGTTCGCGCGCGAGGTACGTCAGGTCGGAGCGGGTCAGGTCCGCCAGCGCATTCGACCGGTAGACCCGCCCCCAGCGCACGTGGCGTCCGTCAGCGGTCTCGTAGCCGCCCAGATCCCGAAAATTGTCGGCGCCTTGGAGGGGCAGCTTTCGCTCGGCAACCACGGCCACGGGGCCGCCGCCTGCTGGTGCCAGCGCGTAGTAGAGACGCCGCCGATCCGAGACAGGGCCGTCGCGCGTCGTCGCCCGCAGCGTCAGCTCGGAAAGCCCGGTTCCGAGGACGGGGCCATCGAGGCTCGCCTCGGGGGAAGTCCCGGCCCGCACCGTGACCGGCCCCGAGGAAAACGTGGCGGGCCAGCGCACCTGGACCGTGCGCGGGTCGAGGCGTTCGACCGCGGGGCGCTCCAACGGGGGCGGCGTCTCGAGCGGGAGGAAGGGTGCGCAGGCGGTGGCGCCAGCGACCCCGGCGATCGCCCACCCGACCGTGCGCCGCAACGCGCCGTTCATCGCGGGTTGCCGAAAAGCAGGGGGCCGACCTTGCTGCGGATGACCGGATCCCGAAAGCGGAACAGGCAGCGGTCGCAGTAGTAGTGAACGAGTTGTTCCGCGAGAAAGAAGCCCATGACCGCGCCGATGATCCACCGGTCGGCGTGGGCGATCGCGGCAAGGCGCTCCTTGTAGGCAAAGCCGCTCACGCTGAACAGGAGGTAGTCGTTGTAGGAGTGGGTGAGTACAAGCACGAGGCCCACGATGCCTGACAGAATTGCGACGTGGCGCAGGAGCGCAAGCCCGCGGGTCTCACCCCGGCTCTGGTAGTAATGGCCGTTGATCCGCCCGACCAGGCCGAGGGCGATCAGCCAGTGGCTCCACAGGTAGGCGATCACGTAGAGCAGGCCGATCAACTCGCTGTTGGCCCGGCTGGCCGCGTAGATCAACACGGGGTGTAGGAAGATCACGAAGATGTAGAGCAGGCGAGGGAGGGACCGCGTGGGCTTCGAGAGTTCGAACAACGTCACTGCCGCAGTCAGGACGATCGCGGCAAGGACCGCAGCGGTTGCGGCGTTGGCGAGCATCCAGTTCGGCAGTGGCAGGACCGTGCGAACCAGCTCTGAAAACGCGGTCGAATCGATGAGTCCGATGTAGGCGACCGGCTGGATCACGAACATCATGGCCGCCGTGTAGAGCTTATCGACGCGCCGGTCGATCCAGCGGTTCTGTCCGGCGCGCGCGCGATAGATGGTGAGGACGCCGAAGTCCTGGTTTCCGAAGTGCCAGAAGTGTCCGATCCAGAAGAGTCCCAGGTACAGGCCCCACACCCAGAGATCGGGTACGAAGCGACCGTCGGCGGGGTAGCGCTGGGCCAGGGCCACGGCGAACCCCAGGGCCATCGAAACCGCGGCGATGGCGACCGGAATGACGACGTATTTCAGGGGATGGGCCCGCCGTTGTTCGGCGAGGAGCGACGATCCCACCACCATCCACGTCGTGGACCACGCGTGGGCAGTCGAGACGGTTCTCTGAAGCAGGAGCACCCAGAAGGCGAGGAGGGCCACCTGGAAGAAGCCGGCGCCCAGGAGCAGGAGGGCCCCGCCCCAGAGCGCGGAAAACATCCAGAAGGTGTCCCAGCCCGGCGATTGGACCCACTTGCCGGTCGTGGGCGCATCCAGCGTTGGACCCAGGGCAGCCGAGACCATGGGGAGAGCGTGCCGGATACGGGTTGCTGGCGCATCCCCGTACTGCCCGACCGCCCGGCGCCGACCGCGGGCGTGCCTGGAACCATCCGTCAGCGCCGGGCCGAGTTCTCGACGCCGTAGAGCCGCGCCATCAATTGCGAGACCAGACTGCCGACGGGCAGCGAAACCCCGGCCTTGCGCGCCAGTTGCAGCGCCCATGCGAGGTCCTTCTCGGCGATCTTCGTGTGGCCCAGCATGAGCGTTTGGACCGCATCGCTGGTGCGTGCTTCCTCGGGAATCTTGTGCGTACCCAGGTAGCTCTGCATCAGCGGCGTGATCTGGCCGTTGGAGGTGCCCGCTGCTTCGAAGACGCCCTCGGGAAGGCCGACGGCCTTGGCCAGGTGGTAGGACTCGTAGGCGGCGGCCCACTGGATGTAGGTCAAAAGGTTAATGCAAAGCTTTAACTTTGCTCCGGACCCCAATGGGCCCGCGTGGATCACCTTGACGGCGCTGGTTTCGAACACCGGCTGGGCCCGGGAGAGGACTTTGGCGTCCCCGCCGACGAGATACGTCATCTGTTTCTGCTCGGCCCGGGCCGCACCGCCCGTGACGCAGGCGTCGAGTACGTCGATGCCCCGGGGCGCCGCCTCGGCGGCGAGGGCGGTTGCCGTCTCGGGAAGGATCGAGCTGTGGATGGCGATGATCGACCCGCTCGCCGCACCGGCCAGGACCCCGTCGTCACCGAGCAGGACGGCGCGCACGTGCTCGTCTTCGGGAACGCAGATTCCGATCACGTCGGAGGTCGTTCCCACGTCGCGGGGCGAACTTGCGGCACGCGCCCCGAGCGCGGCGAGTTCCGCCAACGGAGCGTCGGCGAGGTCGTAGACCGTCGTTTCCAGTCCCGCCGCGACCAGGTTTGCGGCGAGCGGTTTGCCCTGGTTGCCGAGTCCGATGAAGCCGGCGCGAAGTGTCACGACTGTCCTCCCGTGGACCCTCGCGCGTTCTCGTCGTCGGTCTTCCGGACGGCAAGGGGCTTCCAGTCTAACCCCGTCGGAGTCGGGTCGGCACGGTGCGGGGCGTGATACCCTTGCGCTTCACCGGAGGAACCAGATGGCACGCGTGGTGAAACTCGGTATCAAGCGACCCGCAACGAAGCCCCTGCTCCCGGACCCGGAGCCGCGCAAGGTCGACTACACGCTCATTTCCGTCGACGACCACCTCATGGAGCCGCCCCATACCTTCGAGGGCCGCCTTCCTCAACGACTCCAGGACCGGGCGCCGCGGGTGATCGAAACCGACGAGGGGCACGAGGTCTGGACCTTCGAGGACACGCCGTACTTCCAGGTCGGGTTCATGTGCGTCGCGGGACGACCGCGAGAAGACCACCGGATCGAACCGGCGCGGTTCGAAGAGGTGCGCCCCGGGTGCTGGCGGATCGATGACCGGATCAAGGACATGGATATCGGCGGGATCTGGGCTTCGGCGAATTTCCCGTCGGGAGTGACGGGCTTCGGCGGCACCTTGTTCTCCGAGGCGAAGGATCCCGAGCTGGGTCTCGCCTGCGTCCGTGCCTGGAACGACTGGTTGTTCGAAGAGTGGTACTCGCCGCACAAGGATCGGATCGTTCCCCTGGGCATCACCTTTCTCGCCGATCCGGAGAAGGGGGCCGAGGAGATCCGGCGCAACGCGAAGCGGGGCTTCACGGCGGTGACGCTCCCGGAGCAGCCGCACAAGCAGGGTCTTCCCCCCATCTTCGACAGCTACTGGGAACCGATCATTCGCGCGTGTGCCGAGACCCAGACGGTGATGAACCTCCATGTCGGCTCTTCCGGGTTCAGCGCGATGCCGCCGGGGGCTCCGATGCTCGAACTCGGGGCAACGCTTTTCCAGGCGATGGCGTTTACGTCGTGCGCCGAGTGGCTGTGGAGCGGCTGGCCGGCGCGCTACCCCGAACTGCGGATTGCCATGTCCGAGGGCGGGATCGGCTGGGTCGCAGGGCTCATCGATCGCTGCGACAACATCATGTCCCGCTCGGGCTACGGTTCGGGTTGGCCGGACAAGGAGAACGGACCGAGCGATGTCCTGCGGCGGAACTTCTGGTTCTGCATGATCGACGATCCGTCGAGCGTGGCGACCCGCCACGCGATCGGCGTGGAAAACATCTGCTGCGAGTCCGACTACCCCCACGGAGACGGCACGTGGCCGGACACCCAGGCGGTGCTCAAGAAACTGCTCGGTGACCTTCCGGCCGACGAGATCCGCAAGATGACCCACGAGAATGCGGCGTACTTGTATCGCCACCCGATGCCCGAGGTGCGCCTGCCCTGAGCCGCTAGCGGTGGGGTGAGCTAGCCCGCGCCGGTGCCGGTCGATTCCGCTTCTCGGAGGAGCGCCAGGGGACCGCGTGATCGGTCGGGTCTGCGCGTGCTGCCCAGGATGGCGCCGAGGCCCAGGGTTCCGAGCGCCAGCAGGGCGAGGTCGGCCAGCGGCGGGTCGAAGGGCAGGGCGAAGACGGTTCTGGCGAGGCTCCAGGACGCCAGTAGGGACAGGACGGTTCCGACGCTCGCGGCCAGGGCGGCCAGGGCGACGGCCTCCGTGGTCGCCGCGCGCCGCACGAGCTGGGCCGGGGCCCCGAGGGTGCGGAGCAGGAGCATCTCCCGGGTGCGCTCGCTGCGCGCGGCGGCGGCGGCGGCCACGAGAATGGCGAGACCCGTCGCCAGGGTGAACAGCGCGAGCACCTGAACGGCGGTGGCCAGCTCCCGGTGCATCGTGTCCAGCGCCGTGAGGAGGACGGTTGCATCGAGGGCCGAAACGTTGGGGAACCGGCCGACCAGGTCGGCCTGGAACTGGGCGCGGATCGCGGCGTCTTCGACGCGTGCGAGGAGGAAGCTGGTCGAGGGGGCCGTTTCCAGGATGCCCGGCGGGAACACGACGAAGAAATTCGACGCCATCCGGCCCCAGTCCACCTCGCGCAGGCTAGTCACCCGGGTTTCAATGGGGACGCCCTGGACGTCCCAGGTGACGCGGTTGCCCACGCCGATGCCGAGGCTCTCGGCGAGTTCTGCTTCGAGGGACACGGGTGCCGGGGTGCCCGGTGTTGGGGGGTCCGCGGGCCACCAGTCGCCCGTTACGATGGTTTCGCTGGGTCGGAGTTCTGCGGCGTAGGTGAGCCGGTATTCGCGCCGCAGTGCCCAGCGCTGTTCCCGATCCAGTTGCTCGTCGCCCAGCCAGTTCCCGGTGTCGCGGCCATCGACTGCGGCGATTCGCGCGGAGATGACGGGCGCCTCTTCCAGGATCGGGATGTCCCGGTCGGTGAGGAAGGCGCGCACCGCGGGGACCTGGTCCCGCTGGACGTCGAAGAGCACCAGGTTCGGACGGTCCGGGCGGCTGTCGAGCGCGAGCTGGTGGCGCACGTTGTATTGAACGGTGTGGAGTGTGGCGACGACGAACAGCCCGAACCCGATCGCGAGACTCGTGGCCACGGTGTGGTTTCGCGGGCGCGAGAGGTTTGCGATTCCCTGCCGCAGCCAGAAGGGTGCCCATCGGAGGCGTGCGCGGCGCAACAGTGTGGCGGCCGCCCGGGCGGTGGCCGCGAGGATGGCGAGGGTGAGGCACAGGCCGAGAGCGAATCCGAGGCCTACCCGTGCGGAGGGCGCTTGCCAGATACCGGCGGCGAGCAGGGTGACGGCCAGTGCGGTGAAGAGAGCAGCGCGGATCGCGGGCGAACCGCCTTTGGGTTCGAAACCGCGCCGCAGCGCCCGGAGGGGCGGGACGCGGGAAAGTTCGAGGAGGGGTGCGATCGCAAACAGGGTGGTGATCCAGAGACCGAGAACGATCCCCGTTGCGATCGAGGCGGGTGCCAGGCGCGGTGCAACGACGACGGGGAGCAGGCCCTGCACGAGTTCCGGCAGGATCCACTGGAAGCCCACTCCCAGTACGACACCGAAGACTCCCGAAGCTGCGCCGAGTCCGAGGGCCAACATCCCGTACGTCGCCAGGATGTCCGGTGTCCGGGACCCGAGACAGCGCAGGAGTGCGACGGCGTCGAGTTTCTCCCGGACGAAAACTCGCACGCCGGAGGCGACCCCGATCCCGCCGAGCGCCAAGGCGGCGAGTCCCACCAGCCCGAGATAACGGGTAACCGTGGAAAAGGAGCGCCCGAGTTCCGCCTGGTAGCTGTCGACGGTCCGGATCCGCACCCGATCCGATTCGAGGGCCTTTCGGTGGGCGTCGAGCCAGGCCTGCAGCGTCGCGGTGGGACCGGCCACGTAGATCAGGTGGTCCACCAGGCTGCCGGGCTGCACCAGCCGGGTGGCCGCGAGGTGTCGGCCGGCGATGAAGACCCGTGGCGCGATCTGGCTCCGCACGCCCACGCTGCCCGGGGCCCGGTTCAAGGTTCCCGCGATCCGGAAAGCGGCTTCGCCGAGTTCGAGGGTGGCCCCGATTTCCGTGTCCAGTTGAATGAGCAGGCTGGTGTCGACGAGTGCCTGGGGCGTTGCGGACGCGAGCCGCTCCCAGGCGCCCTCGGGAACGCTTTCGACCGCGCCGTAGAACGGGAACGGGCCGGTGAGTGCGCGCACGTCCGCCAGGCGGGTACGGCCCGATTCCCGGGCGAGAACCATCGACCCGAACTGGGTCACGCTTGCGGTGGCCGTATCGGGCTCGGCCGCGAGCTGCGCGACCCGCTCGCGCACGTCGGTGGAGAAGCCGGCTTGGCTGGACAGCCGCAGGTCGGCGCCCAGCAGGCGCTGGCCCTGCTCGGCCACCGCGTGCGACACCGTGTGGCGCAACCCGTCGAGCCCGACGAGTGCGGCGATGCCGAGCGCCATGCAGCCGCCGTACAGGCCGAGCCGCCGCAGCGAGGTTCGGGCTTCGCGACGCGCCATGGCCCAGACGAAGCGCCGGTTCACGGGGCAGCCTTGTCGGCGCTTTCCCGGCGGGTCACGACACCACCCGGCCGGCGTCGAGCCGGACGATTCGCTGGGCCCGCGCCGCGATCTCCGTGTCGTGGGTCACGATCACGAGGGTCGTGCCCCGCTCTCGGTTCAACCCGAACAAGAGTTCTGCGACCTCGTGCCCGGTACCCCGGTCGAGATTGCCGGTCGGCTCATCCGCGAAGAGAACCCGCGGCTCGTTGGCGAAAGCGCGCGCGATGGCGACGCGCTGCTGTTCGCCTCCCGAGAGCTGGGACGGGTAGTGCCCGGTCCGTTCTTCGAGTCCGACACGAGCGAGTAGATCGTGCGCACGGCGCTCGTCTTCGGCGGGCGTCCGGGCGCGATCCCGGGGAAGGAGTTCGAGGGGGACCAGCACGTTCTCGAGCGCCGTCAGCGTGGGGAGAAGCTGGAAGTTCTGGAACACGAACCCGATGGAAGCCGCCCGGAGCTGCGCGCGCGCATCCTCATCGAGGGGGCCGAGATCGCGGCCCTCGAGTTCGACCGTTCCCTCGCTCGGGCGATCGAGGCCGGCGAGGAGTCCGAGCAGGGTGGTCTTGCCGCTTCCAGAGGGGCCGAGGATCGCCACGACCTCCCCCGCGTCGACGCTGAACTCGACGCGGTCGAGGACGGTCAGGGGCGGCCCGCCATTGGCTCGCGGGTAGCGTTGAGTGAGTTTCCGCGCGACGATCATTCGAGATGGGGAAGTGCGGGCACGCCGGCCTACGTTACTGGCTCACGCTCGCGGTTGCCGCCGTCTCGGTCGGGTGCGGGGACGCGCGGGACACCGGGTTGGCCGGGAACGACCTCCGGCGGCCCCCCGAACGGGCGGCGGATGTCCGGCCGGCGATCGTCTTCCTGGGGACCAGTCTCACGGCGGGCTACGGGCTGCCCTCGGACCAGGCCTACCCGGCGCTCTTGCAGGAGCGGCTCGACGCCGAGGCACTCGACTACCGGGTGGTCAACGCCGGTGTCAGCGGCGACACCTCGGCGGGAGGGCTGCGTCGCGTGGACTGGCTGCTGCGCCTGCCGGTCCGGGTGCTCGTTATCGAACTCGGGGCGAACGACATGCTGCGCGGGCTGGACGTGCCGTCGCTGCGGCGCAACCTGGCGGAGATCGTGGCGCGGACGCGCTCGGCGCATCCCGACGCGCGGATCCTGATCGCCGGCATGCGGGCGGCGCCGAACCTGGGTCGCGACTATGTCACGGCTTTCGAAGCCGTGTTCCCGGCCTTCGCCCGGGAACACGAGGCGGCGCTGGTGCCGTTTCTCCTGGAAGGAGTTGCCGCGGAACCCGCGCTGAACCAACCCGACGGAATCCATCCGAACGCTGCGGGGCATCGCCGCGTGGCCGACAATGTCTGGCCGGTCCTGCGTGATGTCTTGCCCTGATCGATGCGCGTCGGCCAGGAGTCCGCGGTACACCGCCCAGGCGGCGGGAATCAGAAACGGATTTCGAAGGAAAGGCCCACCGCCGTCTTGCGTCCGAGTGCCGGGCCGCGCACGCGAAAGCGCATGTCCTTCTCGCGTCCTTCCAGGTGTCGCGTATAGGTCAGACCGTACTTTCCGGAGAGGCCCAGACGTGCCCAGTGCTCCCCCAGGAGGCCGGAGGCGCGCTCGGGATGGTCGATGCTCTGGAGGATCTCGGCTGTCGAAGCGGTGGGGGCGCCGATGGCGTCCGCGCGGGCCGTAGGCCCGAGGACCGCGGCGGCCAGGGCCGCGAGAAGGGCGATGAAACAGCGTGTTGCTGCCATGACGACCTCCGGGCTAGAGCTGGATAGAACAGCGTTTTATTTCTATCCTGAGTCAAGGGTACCGCGAGTAAGAAGGTTTTCCCAGCCGGCGCCCGGGCCGCGGATGTCAGGGCGCGACGGCGTCCCCGGTCTCGAAGCCATGAGGCCGATAGACGCCCAGGCAGATGTTCTCGTGCATGCCGTAACCGATCTCTCCGGTCGAGAGTTCGAAGCGCGAGAGGGTTTCCTTGAGGAGTCCGTACTGGCTGCGGGTCGCCGGGTCGCTGAGGTCGTAGGTCAGGCCCTCGACC
>JAYZFQ010000004.1:0-19964 GCA_036336695.1 Myxococcota bacterium | reverse complement strand
GACCCGTACCCGTCGGACAGCGCGTACGGGCGTTTCGCACCAGGGGGCTTCCGACTGTATACATACGCGCTTCGACTCCTCGACCCGGATCGTCACGCAGGTTGGTACGGGATCAGCCGGTACTACGACGATGCAGGCTGGGAAAACATCCAGCACGCCATGGAGGGGTACGCGCGCCTCCAGGCCCAAGGGGTCGACGTCCTTCTCGTGCTTTTCCCCTACCTGTCGCGCAAGGCTTACGACGACTGGGATTTCCGGGCGCTACACGATCGCTTCGCCGCCGAGGCTGAGCGCCTGGGCCTGCCCTTTCTCGATCTTTACGACGCCTTTGACCGGAACGGCCTGGTGGCGGACCGGCTCAACCTCCACCCGACTTCAGCGGGCCACGCAGTAGCAGGCAGCGAACTCGCCGCCGAGCTCAGGCGTCGCGGCTCATGGAAAAAAACCGACTCGAGTCGAAAAAAACCGCCCACCGAGCGGTAATCGATCCGGCGGGTACCGAAATGCGCAACGCGCAGGCCCACCGCATTCAGACCGCAACTTCTCGGCAAACAAGCCCCACCGGGGCGTCGGCCCGCGAACGTTGCGGGAGCGTTGCCGGGGCGCGATGGGTTCGGCGCTGAAAACGCGGCTGGGCAGTGCCGCAAAACGTCACTCGGACGCCCAATCCGGACGGTTCAGAACTCGCGTAACTATTTGGATGTGGTGAGAAATTTCGATCTGTGGCAAAATTACCACATTCGCTGAAGTGGGTGAGTTCTATGGGAACGCGCTGCGCGTGCCGCGCTTGGAAAAGAGGTGCCCCGAGAACCGGATGGGCGTTCGCCCTCGCGGCACTCGTGTGCCTAGCAACCGGTTCTGCGAGTTGGGCCGACGATTCGAACACCGGCGTGCCGAACTCCAGCGTTTCCACCAATGCGGTTTCCGCAGCACCGCTACAGGCAAGCGGGAATTCCTGGAGCGTCATCGAGGGTGCTGTGGTGGGTTCGGGAAACCAGACGCTCTCCGTTTTCGGGAATGCGAATACCGGGAGCGGGGACCAGAACAACAGCGAAGCTGCCGCCACCAACTGGCGCAACATCACGAATGCAAACGCCGGATCCGGAGCACAGGTCGTAGACTCTGTGAACTCCAATGGCCGGGATCGAAAATCCGGCAGGCTGCGCTCCCAGCGGGGGGATCCGGAACTGCCCCACACGCCCGATGAGGCCAGCCAGAGCACCGCAAACAACTGGACCGATATCGGCAGTGCACTCGTGGGAACGGCCAACCAGACTCGCCTCGTGGGAGGGTCGGGAAATACCGGGAGCGGTGCTCAGTCCAACAGTCTCGTCGAAGCAGACAACTGGAGCGAGATCACCAACGCGAACGCGGGCTCGGGCGGCCAGGTGACGAAGTCGTCTGGATCGAGCGGTCGAGACCGTGAATCGGACTCACTGGAAATCGGAACTTCTGGCGGTAGCTCCATGTTGGTGAGCCAGTCCGTCCTCGAATCCAGCGTTTCGAAGAATGCGGTGACCATCGCGGAAAGCGGAAGTTCCTCGGACAGTTCGTTCGCGATGCGCGACAACAGCCAGGTGTCCGGACTCCTCGGCATGAACGCAATTGCCATCGCCGCCGGCGCCAACATGAGTCAGAACGTCAGCGTATCGATGCTCGGGATTCTATCGACCGAGCCGGCATCGCAGAACGCCGGAGTTGCGCCGGCACCCGCAATCCCCGTGGCCGCACCTCCAGCCGGCCCGTAAGGCCCTCGAGATCATTCGCGGCCGGGTCCCAGCAGACGTTCGATCTGCGCGAAGAGCACCGCGTTCCGGTAGGGCTTCTGGATGAACGCGTCGAGCCGCGGATCCCCACGCTCGAGGGTCGCGAGCGCCTCCTCGGGATATCCGCTGGACAGGAGTACCGGCAGCCCCGGGTAGGCCGAGCGCAGGCGCGCGTGGGTCTCGATCCCGCTGAGCCCCGGCATGGTGATATCGAGGATCACGAGATCCACGGAACCCGCCTCGCCCTGTTCCAGCAGTGTCAGGGCTTCTTCCCCGCTGGAAGCGGTCAAGACACCAAACCCCGCCCCCTGCAGCCTCTTGCTCAGAACGGAGCGAACCGAGGGCTCGTCGTCTACCACGAGAACCGTCCGACCGCCGAAACCCGGGGTGTCCTCTGCGCGGCGGCGCTCGGCTTCCGGTGCGTCCACTACGCGATCCGAGGGCAGCAATACGGTGAAAGCGCTTCCCACACCCAACGCGGTCTCAATTCGCAGCAAACCGTCGTGACTCTTGAGAATGCCGCGTGTCGCCGCCAGCCCGAGGCCACGACCGGTGAACTTGGTCGTAAAGAATGGATCGAAGATCCTTTCCAGCGTCCTCGGGTCCATGCCAAGACCGTTGTCCGCGATCCGCAAGTGCACAGCAGGGTCACAAAACTCGCCGTGCTCCACGGTCGCTTCGGCTCCGGGCATTCGCGCCGGATTACCAACCCCCGTTTCCACGACGATTTTTCCTCCGTCGTCACCAATGGCGTCCGCCGCATTCGTAACGAGGTTCATCACCACCTGGCGCAGCTCCGCGCCGCCGCCGAGAACGGACGGCAGCTCCTGCCTCAGGTTGAACTCGAGTCCGATGTTCTTCGGAATCGAGACCGAGAGCAGGCTCGTTACCTCGCGGACGAGAACCGAGAGATCGATTTCCTCTCTCGTGAAGGCGGTTTTTCCCGCGTACGCGAGCAACTGGCCCGTGAGGTCGCTGGCGCTCGCGGCCGCGGCTTCGACATCCGCCAGCGGCTCGTGCGCGGGCGAGTTGGGCGGAAGATCCTCGCGCGCAATCTCTGCGTTTCCCAGGATCGCCACCAGGAGGTTGTTGAAATCGTGCGCAATCCCGCCCGCCAGGACACCGAGCCCCTCGAGTTTCTGTGACTGAATCATCGCCTGAGATTCGTGGCGCACTTGCGTGACGTCGGAAAAACGCCAAGCGCGCCCCATGAACCCATGCTCCGTCGTGATCGGAAAGGTTTCCACTTCGAAAATTCGGCCATCGAGGAGCTGGATATCGGTGCCCTCTCGCTGATCGCGCTGACCGGCGCCCTTCTCGCAGTGCCAGAGTCGCTCGAGGCCTTCCGGAAACGGCTCGGCAAGATGCTTCGCGACCTCTCCGGAGAGAGAGGTGCCCCAATGGAGCACTTGCTCGCCCGAAGCCTTCCAGAGCCGCCCAAAAGCATCGTTCACGTACCGGATCCCGCCGTGCTCATCCTGCACCAGGATCCCCTCTCCCGTAGAAATATCGAGCGCCTTGAGCAGTGCGAGGTTTTCCTCGGCTTCGCGCCGCGCAGCCCGAAGCGCGGTCTGGTCGCGCAGTCGGAGGCACAACCCGGCGGGAACGCCGCGCGCGCGCTGGACGCTGGACACCTCGACGATGACCCAATATTCCTCTCCTGCGGGAGACATGAAACGGTGCTCTGCCGCGGCGCTGTCAGCAGGATTCCTTCCGGCGTCTTCGAGTGAAAAGGCGGGCATCGCACGCCCCAACAACTCGTCGACCGCAGATCCCGGCACCAACTGGTCGGGTCCGAACAAGGTTCCCGCCGCCGGGTTGGCAAAAAGCAGCCGGAAACGTCCCGTGATGATCAGGATCGCGTCCGCATCGTGATTGAGAACGCTCGGGAGTGAAACCCGCTCCAGGACGAAGAGATCCCGCCGCTCGACTGCAAAGAGGAACAGAGTGCAACTCAGGGCAAAGCCCAGCGCGGTCGGATCGTACGAAAGCGGTTCGGGACTGAACACGTACCCCATGTTCATGATCAGGGGAATCACGACAGCCGCCACCAGGAATCGACACTGCGAGCGGATGACCGGGTCCTTCACGTAGAAGCTGGCCTTGAGATGGACCCACATGGCTGCGATCAATGCCGCGTAGTTGATGATTGCTGTCGCGTACCAAAGCGGCCCATACGTACTGCGCGCCGCCTCATGCGCCTCCAAAAACTGCCCGTGTAGCGGGTTGGTGACAAGACCAATCCAGAGCAAGGCATCGACGATCACGAGACCGCGCAGCCCGGAACGAAACGCTACACGCTCGAAACCGTACATCTCCGAGAAATTGCGCGTGAAGAGCCACCAACCGGGAGCAATCGTCAGCAGGCCCGTGTAGACCATCACCATGCCTGCCCAGCGAATCGAATCGTTCGAGGCCCAACGAATTGCGACCAGGTCGCCAATGGAGAACACGAGCGCCGAACCGAAAACAAGGGGCAGTGCCGGCCACAACTGCACCGGAGGTCGCCGATAGAAGACATGGGTCGTAAGCGCAACCAGGAGTGCGATACCTAACGCGGTGGCAACTTCCCAGTCCGGCACAACGGCCTCCGTCTACTCGGGCGGCAACGTTTCGTTGCCGAATTGAAATGCTGCCACAATTCTCGCCGTGCCGCGAAACACCCGAAGCTAGGCCGGCGAACGGAATCAATCGCCCAGGTAACCGGGCTCCTGGGAGACGCTGGTATGCGTCTTGCTCCGGACCGCCTGGAGACGGAGGCGGCTCGCCTCCGCGGCTCCAGGATTCGCCGAGCGCTGGCCGAAACCGGTGTAGAGAACCTTGCGCGTACGGCTCACCGGGGGCTGGCTCATGTGAAGCGTGCAGCTCAGATGCACGGTGACGTCTCCAACTTCCGTCGGCAACGCGAGGGGCTCGAGGTCCAAACCCGGCTGCACACAGGGCGCGGGCCAGACCAGCGCTCGGTGACTTCCCGGAACGACGCGCAGTTGCCCCGAGGTTTCGTCGGCACCGGTCACAGAGATTCCCACCGTCAACGAGCAACACTCGTAGGAGTGCCGCCCGAGGCTGCAGTCCTTGTGCCACGGGACGTCCGAGATGCCCCGGACGACACCAATGGGTTTGCTCAGCGCGCTCACGCGCGCCCCCTCCTTGCGAACCTGGGTGTGGCCGACTCCCGGAACGCGACCGATGCGCTGAAACCGCTCGTCATCGAGCACGGCACAGGCCGTGCCCGAATAGCGCTCGAAGCCTTCCATACGGACGAGGTGCTCCACACCGTCCTTGGTGGTCGCAAACCAGGCCTTGGGGTCTCCCTTTTCGAAGTTTGGAGCGGCCTTCGGGAAATCCGCTTCGACCGCTGTCATCTCTTCCCTGCTGAACAGGCCCCGAATATGCAGATACCCTGCCTCTTCCAGGAATGCCCGCATCTCCGCGTCGGAGTCTTCGGGGCGAAAGCTGCGGCGCGGCACCTCGGAAAAAGTCACGTCGCCCCGGGCATGGATCCGCCGCCCGTCCAGCGCCGCGCGCAGGACGAGCCACCAGTTGAGGAAATCCGGCAGGCCCCCCTCCGGCATGTCCAACAGGCGATTGCTCATGAGCGCGACCGGCGTGGTCTGGTCGTTCACCAGATCATCGAGCTGCGCTGCCGTGAGCCGTGCACGGCATTCGCCGCGATGCCCCGATTCGACCGACACGCGATCTTCTTGCCAGGCGAGCGTCCACGGCTCTCCATCCGTCTCGATGCAGAAATCCGGAAGGCGCAGTTCCCGCGCACCGGGAGCAATGAAGCCCATGTGCTCATCCAAGAGAGCGGGAAGCGTCGACCGGAAGAACCCGCCCGGTTCCACCGGAGCGCGCTCGGCATCCACGCGGGTTCGGAAGTCTACGGACATGGACACTCCGCGGGGTCGCAGCCGCGGCACAGGGCGCCCCGCGGCCCCACAATGGTACTCCAATTGGCCCGGCGGTGTTCGCCCCCGATCAGTCGAAGATCAGGACGAGGTAGGCGAAGAACAGCACGAGGTGGACCGCCCCCTGGAGCACGTTCGTGCGTCCGCTCGCAAAGGTCACGACGCTGACGGCGAGGGTGAGCATGAGCAGAAGGGAATCCACGGCGGGAAGCCCCAAAGTCACCGTCTTTTGCGTGGCCATCGAGATCGCGAGTACGGCCGGCACGGTCAGGGCAATCGTCGCGGCCACGGAACCGAGGAAGATGTTGACCGAACGCTGCAACCGGTTGGCCAGGGCAGCCCGAACGGCGCTCATCACCTCGGGCGAAAGCACCAGCACCGCGACGACGAACCCGCCGAGTGCAGCAGGCGCCCCGAATCGATGGATCCCGATATCGATGGGAATCGCGAGAAGCTTCGCCAGGAACACGATCGGCGCCAGGTAGGCCACGAGGAGTGCGCCGTGCACCCACGGCGCGTGGAGTATGAGGCCGGGGTGTTCGTCTTCGAGGTCGGGCGCATCAGGGTCGGCCGCTTTGTTCGGCGCAACGAAATAGGACCGGTGACGCACCGTCTGAACGGCGAGGAAGACGGCGTACAGGCCGATGGACACCAGGGAGAGAAAGATCTCCTGGGGCACGGACAGCGTCGGACCCTCGGTCGACTGGGTGTAGTTCGGGAGCACGAGCACGAGCACTGCAAGGGGCAGGATCACCGCGAGGAACGCATTGGCCCCCTGCAGGTTGTACTCCTGCTCGTGGTGACGCAGGCCGCCGAGAATCAACGTCACACCCACCATGCCGTTGAGCACGATCATGATCACCGCATACATCGTCTCCCGGGCCAACGTCGGGTTTTCGTCCCCCGTGAGCATGACGGCCGAAATCATCATGACCTCGATCGAGATCACGGAGAGCGTGAGTATCAGGGTTCCGTAGGGCTCGCCCAACTGGACGGCAAGCGCATCGGCGTGCCGAACGACCCCGAACGCCGCCGCGAGAATCACGCCGAAGAGAATCGCGGTGAGCACCGCGAGCAGGAAGCCCGTCGTGGCGCTCAGCGAATCGGCGCCGGCGCTCCCGAAACCGATTGCGGCGATCACGCCGATCCAGAGCGCGGATTCCGCGCGAACGAACGCGAAGCGCCCGGGTGTTTGCTGAGATCCTGTCATGGGTTCCTTGTCGTGCCGATCTGGCTCAGTTGACGCGGCGATCGTGGCCCTGCCAGTAGGGCTCACGCAGGTCCTTCTTCAGCACCTTGCCGCTTGGATTGCGCGGAAGCGCCTCGATGAAGTCGACCGAGCGCGGTTGCTTGAAACCCCCGAGCCTCTCGCGGCAGAAGGCGAGGATCTCTTCGGCGGACACCTCCTCGCCTGCCTTCAACACGAGGATCGCCTTGATCGTCTCGCCCCACTCGGAGTCGGGAACCCCGATCACCGCCGCATCCGCCACCGCGGGGTGTTGGAAGAGCACGTCTTCGATCTCTCTGGGGTACACGTTCTCGCCGCCCGATACGATCATGTCCTTGACCCGGTCCTGGATGTACAGATAGCCCGCTTCGTCGAGGCTTCCCGCATCGCCGGTATGCATCCAGCCGCCGCGGAGCGATTCCTCCGACGCCTCCGGCCGGTTCCAGTAACCCCGCATGAGCTGGGGACCGCGAATCGCCACCTCGCCGATGCTTCCGGTCGGCACGGGCCGATCCTGTTCATCGACGATGCGCACCTCGGTCCCCACCAGGGGCCTGCCCGCTGAGAGAAGCAACTCGGGGCGACCCGCCAGCGCGGCGCGATGGTCGCCGGGAAACAGGTAGGTGGCTGCCGCAGTGGTTTCCGTCATGCCATAGCCCTGGATGAAATCGCACTGGAACACCTCGAGCGCCTGGCGCAGGGTCTGCTCCGCGATCGGCGATGCGCCGTAGATCATGACTTCCAAGTCGTCGTAACGCCGCTCGGCCACATCGGGAACGGCAACCAGGCAGAACTGGATCATCGCCGGAACGAGCAGTGCCATGCGAATCCGCTCTTCGGAAAGCGCTCGAACCGTGTCGGCGGGAACGAATTCGCCCTGGATGTAGAGCGATCCGCCCATCTGGACCGTCGAAAATGTGACGAGCGCAGCCGCCGCGTGGTACAGGGGCGCAACGACCAGACTCCGGTCGCCGGGCTGGCCACCAAACGCCATCGCACCCTGGTAGAGCTGCGCCGCAAGCGCCCGGTGCTGGATCACCGCCCCCTTCGGGCGGCCCGTCGTGCCGCTCGTGTACATCTGGTACACGTCGGCTTCTGCAGCAATTTCGCGGTCGGGCGTTTCGTCCGAACCCGAAGCGAGGAAATCTTCATAGGCGCCCCATCCCGGCGCTTCGCCGTTTACGGCCAGGAAGTGCTTCACGCCCCCGAGTTCACCGCGCACCGCTTCGAGCGCCTGGGCGAACTCGGGCTGCGCCACCAGGAGCTTTGCCCCGGAGTCGTTCAGGATGAATTCCCATTCGGGAGGCGCAAGACGGTAGTTGAGGGGAACCGGAACCACGCCAGCCTTGGAGCAGGCGTAATAGAACAGGGCGTGCTCGATGGAATTCTTCGACAGGTAGGCGACCCGGTCCCCGGGCGCGAGGCCTTCCGCGATGAGGGCATTGGCCAGCCGGTTCGCGTGGACCACTGCCTCCCCATAGGCAACGCGGCGCTCTCCCTGGACGGCAAAGTCGACATCGCCGTGCTCGCGAGCCCGGTAGTCGAGCGTATCGTGAAGTCTCAACATGTTTCCTCCGCTCGCCGCTACACGAAGCGCTGCAAGCCCGGGTCCCGGCGGCGCAGGAGATTCTGACGCCACCCGGCGCAGCATGCACGCGATTTCGCGGCGGGCACGGGAGCGGGCCGGTCTCCCGGTTCGCTTCCCGTGTGGGCATGGCGGCTCACGGCAGCGCAGCCGGCGTTTCCGCCCTTTCCCCGCAGCTTGATTTCCGGCCCCGCGCCCCACTAGGCTACCGGACTCTCCAGGGTCCCGGTGGGCGCCCGCGGAACGCATCCTGGGGTCCAACTCGGAGGCGTTTCCCTTTGGCAGACGAAAGCTTTCCCGAATCCGCCGATGTCGTGATCATCGGCGTCGGCGGGATCGTCGGGGCATCGCTCGCCTATTTCCTCTCCGAACTCGGGGTTTCGAACATCGTCGGCCTGGAAAAGGCTGGCGCCATCCCCTCCGACATCGCGTCGACGGCGCACGCTTCCGATTTCATCTTCAACACCAGCCACGACAAGCTCAGCAACTGGACCACGGCCTACAGTCGTCACTTCTACGAAGACAACGGCTTCTTCCTCAAGCGCGGCGGCATGGAGATCTGCCGCGAGGGCGATGACGAACGCTGGGAGGAGTTGAAGCGGAAGGTCGCTTCGGGCAAGGCGTTCGGCACGAAGGCCCGGCTCATTTCCGCCGACGAGGCCAAGGAGCGTTTTCCGCTCCTCGCCCGGGAGTCGATCCAGGGCGCCCTCTGGGATCCGGATGCCGGCCTCGTCGTGCCGCGCTCCCAGGAAGTGGTGCTCCAGTTGATCGAGCGCGCCCGCAACACGGGCGACCTGACAACCTTCACGAACGCGGCAGCGACGGGCTTCGAGATCGAAGCTTCACGGGTTCATGCCGTCCACACCGAGCGCGGCACGATCCGGACACCCCTCGTCGTGGTCACCGCCGGAATCTGGGGGCCGCTCATCGGCGACATGGCCGGGGTGCCGGTGCCCCTCTGGCCGGTCGAACATCCGCTCCTTTTCTTCGGTCCGCTCGAAAGCATCGCGGGCACCGACGAATTCCTGGTCCACCCGTTGATGCGGGACCAGGGCAACTCGGCCTACGTCCGAGACACGGGCCGCCTCGAAGGCGGCATGCTGGAGTGGGGCTACTACGAGGAACGCGAGCCGCGGCTGGTCGATCCCGGCGAGATCGGCGACCCCGAGAAGACGCTTTCCTCGCCGTCGATGCGGACGCTCCCCATCGAAGAGGTGAGCACCCCCCTGGAGCGCGGTTTCGAGACGGTGCCGATTTTCGAAGACCTCGGTTGGGACGAGCGGAAATCCTTCAACGGCCTGCTGTCGGTCACCCTCGACAACGGTTCGCTCGTGGGAGAAGCGCCGGAGGTCCGGGGCTTCTGGCTCTGCGAGGGCGTCTGGGTAAAGGACGGGCCCGGCGTCGCCCGCCTGTGTGCCGAGTGGATCGCCCGGGGTGTCGCCCCGGTGGACCCTCACGCTGCCGACATCACCCGCTTCTACCCCGTGCAGAAGGAACGGGAATACATGCGCGGGCGCATCTACGAGAATTCCCAGAAGATCTACAACCCGCCGGTGCACCCGCGCGAACCCTGGGCCACGGGAAGAAACATCTTCCAGAGCCCCTTCCACGCGCGAGAGGTCGAACTCGGCGGCCATTTCGACAACGAGATCGCCGGCTGGGAGCGCGCCTACGCCTACGCGTCGAACCGGGAACGTCTCTCCAAGTACTTCGACGCCATTCCCGTGCGCGAAAACGAGTGGGACCGCCGCCACGTGCCCTACGAGGTGGCGAACGCTGAGCACCTCGCGATGAGCGAGCACGTGGGCATGATCAACCTGTCCCATTTCGCGATCTTCGACATCGAAGGTCCCGACGCCGAAGGGTTGCTCGAGTCGCTCTCGGTCGCCCGGGTGGGAGGGGACACCCCGGTCGGGCGGGTCGTCTACACGAACTTCCTGAACCCGGAGGGGGGTGTGCAGGCGGACCTCACGATCTGCCGGCTCGGGGCGGACCGCTATCGCGTGGTGACGGGCGGGGCCGATGGCAACCGCGACTTCGTGTGGATCCGCAACGCGCGCGACGACGCAGGACTCGACGCCCGGATCGAACACCGCACCCACGACCTGGCGACCCTGGGCTTCTGGGGTCCCGAAGCGCGCTCGGTCATGGCGAACTTCGTGGATCCGAACGAACTCGCGGACGCGGCGTTCCCGTTTGCGACTGCCAAGACGCTCCGGCTCTCGCTGCCGGGCCGCAACCCCATCGACGTCTGGGCACTCCGCATCTCCTACGTCGGCGAATACGGCTGGGAACTCTACTTCGAAAACGACCCCGAGACGGGACTCCCCCTCTACGACGCCTTCCTGGACGCCGGCGTGGTGCCCGTCGGCATCGAGACCTACGCCACGAGCCGCCGCCTGGAAAAATCCTTCCGCCTCCAGGGAGCCGACCTGGAAACGGAGTACACCGCCTACGAATCCGACGTGCACCGCGCCCAGGTAAAACGCGCAGACTTCGTCGGCAAGGACGCCTATCGGGCCCAACGCCGCGAAGAACCCGATGCGATCCTGTGCACGCTCACCCTCGACACGCTGCGCGTCGGAGCGGGGCCCCAGCGTTTTCCGGTCGGCATGGGACCGATCCTCGACGCCACGAGCCGGGAAGTTCTCATCGACGCCCAGGGACGCCGTTCGTACACGACGAGCACCTCCTACGGCCCCTCCCTCGGCAAACACCTGGTGATGGGCTACCTGCCCCGCGAGCGGGCACAGCTCGGCGCCCCCTTCCTGCTCGAATATTTCGACGAAAACGGAGACGGCCAGTATCCGATGCGCGTCGGCTCCGTTGGGCGCGGAGCGCTCTACGATCCCCAGAACCTGCGCGTGCGCGGCTGAGTGCCGGGGAAACACCGTGGCACGAACACCCGCCGATTCCCCGGTGTCGTATTCGGCGAGCCACCCAACCTTCGAGAGGTGATCCATGAACGTGGGAGCAACCGCCCGGTGCACTCTTCTCTCTGCATTCGTCTTCGTGGCGTGCGGAACCGGAAGCGGGGAAGCCAATGAGACCGACCAGCCCACCGTCCAGGTCAGCGCCTCGGGGCGCGTACAGGCCGCTCCGGACATCGTCACCCTGAACGTCCGGGTGGTGACGGAGAACCTTCGGAGTGCGGTCGCCGCCGAGGAGAACGCAAAGACGACCCAGGCGGTCATTTCCGCGCTGCGCCGCGCCATGGGCAAGGACGCCGAGATCCAGACGACGGGCTACGCGCTCACGCCCCAGTACGAGTTCGTGAAACACACCTCCTCTCGCCGGCTCAAGGGATACCAGGCGCGCAACAGTGTCCTGCTGCGAACCGGAGACCTCGCGGGGATCGGCCGCGCCATCGATGCCGCTACCGACGCCGGCGCCAACGAAATCGATTCTCTGGTCTTCGGCTTGCGCGACGACTCGGCGCGCCGCCTCGAAGCGCTGGCCGCGGCGACCCGGAACGCCCGGGCGAAGGCGGACGCGATCGCGAAGGCACTGGGAACCCGGGTCTCCCGGGTGGTCTCGGTGCAAGAATCGGGTGGCTTCCCGGCACCGGTGCGCATGCAGGCCCAGTTCGCTGCCAAGGCCGAGACCCCGATCGAAACGGGAAACCTCGAACTCCAGGCCCAGGTTTCCATGAAAGTCGAACTCGCGGATTAGGCGCTGCGCCCGTGACCACCGCCGACCAGATGCGCAGCACCCTCGAGCGATACCTGCAGTGCGTGGCGGATCACGATGTCGCCGCCGTCCTGGATCTCTTCGCCGAAGAGATCTCGGTCGAAGATCCCGTGGGCGGCGCCCCGGGAACCCACGTCCGAGGCAAGCAAGCCGTCGAAGCTTTCTTCCGCAAGGGATTCTCCCGGACGCGACCCGTTCCCACCCTGCGGGGCCCGATTCGAACCACCCACGGGAACGAAGCGGCGATGGCCTTCACCCTGCGTCTCGAACTCGGCGGCGAACGACGGGAAATCGACGTGATCGACGTCGTCCGCTTCGACGACACCGGCTTGATCACCGAACTGCGCGCCTTCTGGAACCCCGACGAAATTCGCCCCGCCGGCTGATCGCTCGCGCGAAACTCAGTCGTGGGGGATCAGGGCGTCGAGGCCCAGTTTCTGGATCCGGTACCGAAGCGTGCTCCGGGGAATTCCGAGCCGGCGCGCAACGCGTGCCACGTTGCCGCCCGCGGCATCGAGCGCATCCGCGATCGCCTCGCGTCCGGACACCTCGTCGCCGTCGACCGCGTGCGCTGCGCTCCGCGGTGTTCCCGGCACTTTCCGCAGCCGCTCTTCGAGCAGCGCATCCGCCGCAAACTCGTCGAGTTCACCACCGGGGTTTCGGACCACGAGGCGTTCCAGCGCATTCTCGAGTTCTCGCACGTTCCCCGGCCAGGCGTGCTTCCGCAGGCGTTCGTAGAACCCGTCGGAGATCGCGGCCGGCGCCACCTGGAGTCGGCTCGACAAGGCTTCGACCCCGGCGCGCGTGAGCGCCGGAATGTCATCGAGGCGGTCGCGCAGCGGGGGAACTTCGATATGGAACACGGCGAGGCGGAAGAAGAGATCCGCGCGGAACGCTCCCTCGTCGACGGCCTGGCGAATATCCCGGTTCGTCGCCGCAATGACCCGCGCGTTCATCGAAAGCGTTTCCCGCCCGCCGATCCGCTCGTACTGCCGGTCCTGAAGCACGCGCAGGAGTTTCGCCTGCAGACCGGGTTCGAGGTCGCCGATTTCGTCGAGAAAGATCGTTCCCGTTCCCGCGAGGGCGAAGCGGCCGGGGTGGCGCCCGACCGCCCCGGTAAACGAGCCGCGCTCGTGGCCGAAGAGTTCGCTCTCGATGACCGTCGGAGCGAGGGCAGCGCAGTCCACGTGGACAAAGGGCAACCCGCTGCGCCCGGAAATCCGGTGGATTTCGCGTGCGACCAACCCCTTGCCGACACCGGTTTCCCCAGTGAGGAGCACCGTCGAATGAACCGGCGCCACCGCCTCCATGTCGCGGCGCAACTGCTGCATCACCGCGCTGTGACCGACCAGCGCTTCGTCGGAAAGCTCGCTTCCCGGGCCTTCGAGGTGAAGCAGGGCCCGGGCCGCCACGTCTTCCGCCGCAGCCGGCAACCCGATGACATCCGCTGCGCCGGCGCGCATCACCCGCACGACCTCGTCGGTCCCGATTCCCTCGGCGAGCACCACGATCGGGCACGTATGCAGGGATTTCCGGACCGTCCGAATCTTCTCGACACAGCGGCCGCTGCCCGCTTCGAACCCGATCACGCACAGGCCGCAATCCGCCGGTCGCGCCAGACCGACGACGTCGCCTTCCAGGGCGAAGCATGCGATCCCGCTGCGCCGCGCCCAGTCTTCGAATGCGGCGCGGTAGGGATCCCGCAGGCCGACCAGGAGCACCGAGGGCGCGCGACTCATCTTCCGCCTCGCCCGGGAACGACCCCAGGTTCTCGCCGCAGGCATTCCCGCGCCGAACCACCCCCGGCCGGTTCGGAAACCCGACCGGCAGCCAAATGAGGGCGGCCCAGCCTTTCGAAGACAGTTTCCGTGGCGCCCCACACGGAAACTCCCGCCCCCCGGATCACAGTACGCCGCCTGCGCGTCACGGCATCTCCTGGTCCAGAGTCAGACCTCGGTCTGATCAAACGCAATTCCCGTACCGAAAAGAAAATAGAACCCAGAGTCACAAAACCCGTGTTTCGCAAAGCGCTTACAAGAAACGTGTGTAAAACACCACTGTTCCAATTCGGAAGGTCGTTTCCCATATTGTGAACTCGGCTTCCTAACCAAAGCCTGCGAAGCACGCGCTTCCCGCACCCCCCAACGGATACGGGACATCGCGTCCATACTCAATTCGGCGAACTAACTTGTTTGCCGCGGTGCCGCATGGGCGCCGCGCCGGCGCGCGCGTCAGCGGCCGAAGTGGAGCAACCGGTTGTACCAGTGGTGCGACCCGGCCTTGCCCGCGGCGTCCCCCGCGTGGTGCACCTTCTCCGGTTTCTCGGCGTCGGCGGGCGTCGGATCCGGATCCGCGTCCTTGCGCCCGATCCAGATCCGCGGCTTCCACTTCACGTGGTGCTTCGGCGCCTTGTTGCGCAGGGCAAACACCGAACCGGCGGCTGCGGGCGGACCGGGGTCGTCGGGAGTCGCAAAGGCGATCCCGCCGGCCACCAGCGCCTGGAGGGACTCGGCATGGATATGCAGGCCGCTCAAACCGAGATCAGCCGAGATCCCACTGGCGTTCCAGAACACGCTGTTCGTCCGCACCAGCCGTGCGTAGCGGCTCGCCACCGCGATGGTGACGCCGACCGACTGCCCATCGGAGCGAAGACCGAAATTGACCACCGTGCCCACCCGGTCGCCCCGGTAGAGCACGGGGTTTCCCACCGCGATCCCGTTCAGCGCGTCGGCCTCGACGACGAAGCGCGGACCGACCGGAACGGCCTTGGCGGCGTTGGCCCGGTGACGGCGCGGCAACACCGGGAACGTCGCACCGGTCTTGGCCAGCGGGCCCGCCTTGGGCGGAGTGTCCACGTCGAGTCCGCCGGCGAACAGCTCGCGGAGGGAACCCGTGTCGAAATCGACCCCCTGGCTCAGGCTTGCCGTGAGGTCGAAGCCACCGGCGATGCGGAACTCGGAGTTTTCGTGCACGAGCCCGGCATATTCCTTGGGAATACTGCCGTAGATCGTGACTTTGTCGCCGGTCTTGTCGAGCTTGAAGCGGTCGATCGCCCCGATCTGGATTCCGCGGTGGTAGATCCCCGCGCCCTCCGTGAGGCCGTGCAGCCGGTTCGACGTGAGGACAAGGGCGAGCCCGGTTCCCGCCGGGTCGCTCGGGGGCTGCTCCAGCCCCCGGAATTTGCGCTCCTTCTTCCCCTTTTCCGGCCCGGGGTACATGGCGATGTAGGCGCCTGAGATCAGGGTGCCCAGACCCGTCACCCCGGCGGCGGTGATTCGCGGCCGCACGATCCAGAACCGTGTTCCCTCGGCCAGGTAGGGCTTCGCCGTCATGTGCATCCGGACCGCGAGTTCCACCCGCTCGCGATCTTCGGCCACTGACACGCCGGACACGACACCGAGTTCGACGTTGCGGAAACGCACGGTCGTCTGGCCGGCAACGATCCGATCGGCGCTGTCGAACTCGATCGTGATGTCGATGCCCCGGTTCTTCCAGCTCTGCCACGCCAGGCCGACCCCGATCACCGCCGCCACGATCGGCACGATCCAGACGAGCGAAATCCGCCAGCGCGTGTGACGCGCCTCGCGCACCACCGCCTCGGGAAGCTCGCCACCCCCGCCGTTTCCCGGTGTTCCGGACTCGCTCATCACTCTCCTCCCCGATTGTCCCAGATCAACCTGGGGTCGAAACTCGACGCGGCAAACATGGTGAGGATCACCACCCCTGCGAAGCACGTGGCGCCCGGGCCGGGATGAATCGTCGCCAGCCAGCCCAACTGCACGAGCGCCACCAGGATCGACAGCATGAACATGTCGATCATCGACCAGCGACCGATGTACTCCACCATGCGGTACATGCGGGTCCGCTCCTTGGCCCGCTGGGGGGCGCGACGCCCCACCGTAATCAGCAGGTACGCCAGGGTCACGATCTTCAGCAACGGGACGGTGATGCTCGCGACGAAAACGAGGGCGCCGATCTCCCACATGCCCGACTGGAAGAGCTCGACAACGCCGCTCAAAATGGTGTCGGGCCGGGAATGGCCGAGCAGCGTGATGCGCATGACGGGCAGCGCATTCGCGGGCACGTAGAGAACGGCGGCCGCGATGAGAAACGCCCAGGTTCGCTGGGAACTCGCCGGCTTTCGGTGCCAGAGGGTCGCGGCGCAGCGCGGACAGGCCAGCATGCCATCGACAGCGCCCTCGGGAACGCGGCACAACAGGGCACAGGCGGGACAGGACAGGCTCTCGTTCATGCCGAGCCTGCCGCACCGCCGGGCTCCCCCGGCCGCTCCCTCGCGAGGCGCACGTTGTCCCAGATCTTGCGGCTGTCGAGGGCGTCGGTCCCCGCCGCCACCACCAGAATCAGGGCGAGGTAGGCCCAGAAAGCCGTCGCCAGTTCGATCCGGGCCAACTGCCCCAGCTTGATCACCGCGACGAAAATGCCGAGCAGGTAGACCTCCAGCATCGCCCAGGGGCGCAGGAACTCGAGCCGGCGGAACAGGGGTCCGAGCCAGCGGGGACTCGCGCCGACCTGCACGCAGACCAGCACGGCCAACATGCCGAGCAGGTGGAGCAGGGGCGCCAACACGCTGGTCAGCAAGATCAACGCGGCCAGCGGCCCGTAGCCCAGGCGATGCAGTTCCATGACACCGGTCACGATCCGGTTCTCCTGGGCGCGACCCCGGAATTCGAAGGTCATGAACTCGGTGAGGTTCGCCACGGCCAGCAGCACCAGCGCCGTGACCGTGAGCGCCAGGGCCCGCTCCACCCCCCGCGGCCGCTCCTTGAATAGGCGCACGCCGCACCGCACGCAGCTGGCCGATTGCCCAGAGCGGAGCCGAGGGCGTCGCTGGAGCTGGCCGCAGTCGTGGCACTCGACCGTGCTCTGTAACGGCGCCCCGCCCTGCCCCATGGCCCCCCCACTGCGCGAACGGCGGAAGCGAGGATAACGCGTCAGGCGGAATCGGCGCTCTGCGTGGCGAGCTTCTGTTCGCCGCGCTCGTGGGTCCAGGCGCCGACCACGAGACTCACCACGCTGATCAGGACGATCACGAGGAAGGTTTCGGTGGGAAAGATCTGGGCGGAGACTGCCGCTGCGGCCAGGATCATGGCGAACTCGGAGCCCTGGTTGATCGTCACGCCGAAGCGCCGCGCACCGCGTACGTCGAGCCCGCCCCAGTGCCCGAGCACGCGCATCAGGAAGGGCCGGCCCGCCACGATGAGCGCCACTCCGAACGCGATCGGGGCGAGCATCGCGGGCTGGAATGCCTCCAGTTCGAGGGAGAAGCCCACGTAGATGAAGTAGATCGTCAGGCCGACGGTCTTGAGGGGCTCGATGCGGGGCGCGATCGCGTGCTTCTGGGGCGTTTCGGAGAGCGCGACGCCCGCGAGGAACGCGGCGATCGAGGCCGGAAACCCGATCAATTCCGAGAAACCCGCGACAGCCGCGCACCAGCCGATCGCACCGAGGAGAAGCAGGCTCTCGTCGTGCTCGATGCGCGGAAGCACCCACGGCAGCAGGGTGCGCCCGGCCACCAGCATCGCAAGGGAAACGCCGACGAGATCGACGAGCATGCGCAGGAACGGGTGCGCCGCCGGCGCGGCGTGGCCACCCTCGTTGATGCCGAGCAGCGAGAGCGCGATCACGGCGACCAGGTCCTGGAGCACCATCAGGCCAACGATGGCCTGGCCGTAGCGCGATCCCATGGCCCGGTGGGCGCGTAACAAACCGAGCACGACGACCGTCGAAGAGAGGGTGAGGCACAGCCCGAAGATCAGCACGGCCTTCCAGTCCGCGAGATCGATCCAGCCGACACTCGCGAGGCCCCAGCCGAGGGCTACCGCAGCAGCCAGGTTCAGGATGATCTGGCCGAGCCCGGTGATGCTCACCAGCTTCCAGTCCCGCCGCAGCAGGCCGAGGTCCGATTCGAGCCCGGCCATGAACAGGAGCAACAGGATCCCGAACTCCTGCATGTCGCTGCGGGTGATGGCGTGCTCGGTTTCCTCCACGAGAGCGCCGACCTGGAGCAGGACCCCGGCGGCGAGGCAAGCGACGATGGACGATTGGCCGATCCGCTTGAAGAGCAGAACGAGGGCACAGGCGAGGAGAAACGCAACCCCGAGAGATACCAGCGGCATCGGGGTCCGAGGATAGAGAGGCGCCGGGCCCCAGGCACACGGGGGGCCCGGGCCGAGGCCCGGACCCCCCGGTGGGGCCTGGTGGGGTTTCCGATCAGCCGATCTCGATCAACTCGACCTCGAAGACGAGGGTGCTGTTGGGCGCGATGAACTCGCCGGCACCCTGCTCGCCGTAGGCGAGTTCGGGCGGCACCACGATCTTCCACTTCGAGCCGACGTTCATCCGGCTCAGGGCCTCGCTGAAGCCGGGGATCACCCGGGCCAGCGGGAAGCGGACCGGTTCGCCCTGGGCGTAGGAGCTGTCGAACTCGGTGCCGTCGATCAGGCTACCGCGGTAGTGCACCTGGACGGTCGCGTCCGCCGCCGGTGTCTCGCCCTCTCCTTCTGCAATCACCTGGTACTGGAGACCGCTCGCGAGAGTGATGACCCCATCCTCGCTCGCGAAGGCCTCGCGGAAGGTCTTGCCGCTGACGGCGTTCGCTTCGGCCACGGCCTTCAGCTGCTCCTCGAAGGCGGCCTGGCGGCTCGCCTCGTACGCGGTGACCGCGGCCGCGAGCTGCGGGACGTCGAGGGCGAGCTCGCGCCCTTCCATGGCGTCGGTCAGGCCCTTCACGAACGCCGCGGTTTCGACCCCGGTGATGTCCTGGCTCAGCTGACTGCCGATCAGCGCGCCCATTCCGTAACTCTGCTGGGCAATCGGGTCTTCGAGCCCTTCGGGCGCGGTCGCACCCGCCTGCCAGCAACCTGCCAAGGCCATTCCACTGATGGCCGTCATCGTGATCCATCGAATGCGCATGACGTGTTCCTCCGCGCCGGTTGTTTCGATGGGTCCAGTGTCGCGCCCGCTCGTTTCCCGGAGGTGTCCCGAACATGAAACCCGGTTCATGCGGGGCGCCTCGTGCCCGGAACGGGCTTCTCGTGGCGCGGCGTTCAGCGAGGAGCGAGGGCGGCGGCGAGACCCTGCCGGCTCGGGGCGAACCAGTAGGCGCCCGTCTCGGCCTGGGAGAATTCGGTGACCCGGTCGTGGAGCCCATCTCCCGCGACGCCGTACATCCGGTCGAGCTGGATCTCGAAACGCGACGGGGCGCAGGCGAAGGCCAGGAAGTAGAGACCCTGGCGGGCCACCCCGCCCCACGGCAGGCTGCGGCGGAAGATCTTCTGCTTGACGCCGTCTACCGACGCATCGGTGCGCGATACGTGGGACGTGTCCGGCATCGCATCCCCCTCGAGCTCGACGCTCCCCGCCTTCGTGCGGCCGATCACGCGTTCCTGGTCGGAAACGGACAGGGCTTCGAAGGCCGCGAGGTCGTGGACCCAGCGTTGGGTAAGCCCGAAGCTGCCGCCCGCCCCCACCTGGCCCTCGGGCACCAGCGCCGCGGCGCGGGCCTTGTCGCCCGCCGGGTTTTCCGTGCCGTCGATGAAGCCCTCGAACCCCCGTTTCTCGAAGCGCCGAAAGCCGTGCTCCTCGTCCTCCAGCGCGGCCACGCCCGTCACGACGCGGTCGATCGCGAGGGCCGCGTCCACGAGCGGTTCCCTGCCCCCGCCCTGGAGCCAGATCCAGAGATCGCGCTGGGTCGCCGGCGCGGTGAGCGCGCCCGAACCGAGGGGAACGAAATCCGCCAGGGCCGGCGGCACCGCGTCGGGATG
>JAYZFQ010000003.1:0-30252 GCA_036336695.1 Myxococcota bacterium | reverse complement strand
GCGGCGTTTTCACCCGGAGTCCGAGACGCTCGAGGAGATGACAGACGGCGTCTACGACCGGCTGAACCCGCAGCGCGCGGGCAAGAAGACGCAGTCCGACAAGGAAGTGAGCCTCCTGTTGCGGCTGCCGACCCCGTTGGTCGGCCTGCTGATCAAGTTGCTCGGTTGTCTCGACTACTTCGGACTGGTGCCACGCGGCATGATCGATGCGGACCCCCTGTACACCTCCATCTTCGTCGCGAATCTGGGCTCGATCGACTACCCGGCGGGGCACCATCACCTGTGGGAATACGGGACCTGCTCGCTCTTCGGCGTGATCGGACGCATCGAGCCGGGGGCCAACGGGCGCCGCAAGGTGCAGGCTGCCTGGACCTACGACGAGCGCATCGAGGACGGGCTCTACTCCTACCACGCGCTCGAAGGCATCCGGGAGCGCATCGAGAGCCCAGAACTTCTCGAACTCTCGACCGACCTCCTGGCCGCGCGCAGCGGCGAGGGTCCCGTCCGCTAAGCCGCCCCCTGGGCCGCGGCGCGCCTTGCCGGGGCCGTTTCGGTGCTTAGGTTGTTTCCACATGGCAAAGGTGCGTGTGGACAATGCGGAAAAGCGAGATCTCTACGCTGTGCTCGGTGTCGCTCGAGACGCCGATGCCGATGAGATCCGGAAGGCCTACCGGAAACTCGCGCGTCGTCATCACCCGGATGTGAACCCCGGGGACGCCGCTGCCGAGGCGGAATTCAAGGCGGTTGCCGAGGCCTATTCGGTGCTGTCCGACGAGGATCGTCGCCGAGACTACGACGAGTTCGGCGCGGTGGCCCTCGACGTGGGTTTCGATGCAGAACAGGCGCGCCAGGCCCGGGCTGCGTTCGGAAGCCAGTTCGGGGCGGCCGGCGGCAGCTTCGCCCGGGAGGGCGGAGAGGGGTTCGAGTTCGGGGGGCTCGAAGACCTGTTCTCGGATCTCTTCGAACGGCGTGGCTGGAACGAGGCGCCCCGGGCGCGGCGGGGGCCGGACTTCGAGTCGGAACTCGAGCTCGATTTTCTCGAGGCCGCCCGCGGCGGAGACAAGCGGATTTCCCTCTCGCGCCCAGGCTCCGACGGTCGCCCCCAACCGGAGACGCTCAACGTGTCGATCCCGCCCGGGGTGGGCGACGGGGGGAGGATCCGGCTTCGCGGCAAGGGCGGCGCGGGTCCCGGAAACGGAGACGCGGGCGATCTCTATGCCCGGGTGCGGGTGCGCCCCCACCGGTTCTTCCGGCGCGATGAGCGCGACGTGTACTTCGACCTGCCGCTCAGCGTGAGCGAAGCGACGCTCGGTGCCCGGGTGTCGGTTCCCACTCTGGACGGGCGGGCGACCCTGACTGTTCCCCCCGGCACGGATTCCGGCGCGCGGTTGCGCCTGCGGGGCAAGGGGATCGTCGGCGTGGGGGGCAGCCCGCCGGGCGATCTCTATGCCGTGGTCCAGGTCCGCGTTCCGAGAGGGCTTTCGCCCGAAGCGGCGGAGCAACTCGCGAAACTCGACCCGGTCGCGGGCGAGACACTGCGGGAAGGGCTCGCCTGATGCCGCGGCCGGTGCGGATCGAAGCGGTGCTGGAGTTCCTCGGCAGCGGCGCGGCGGACCTGCGCCGCCTGCGGCGGGAAGGACTCTTCGAGTCGGATTGGCTCGAGCCCGAGGTTGCTGAAGAATTGCGCGTCGCCATGTCGCTGATGCGCGATCTCGGTGTGAACCCCGCGGGAGTCGACGTCGCGCTCCACCTGCGCCGCCGGCTGCTCGCGCTGGAGGGACGCACCGGGACTTCGCTTCGGCGGATTCTTTCCGAACTCGACGGTTCCTAACCTTCGGTTGGGTAGAAACTTTCCGTCGTTGGGTTCCCGAAGGAATTGTTCTTCCACCGGGGAGGAAGGGAGGTTCCTTCCGGCGGTGGGGTCAACCGCACCCGAGTTTCACATTCTTTCGGAATCGCGGCGACTTGTGAGGCTCTTCGAGGGTCGGCACGTTTGTTGCTCTATCGCTAGTCAACAAACATGTTGAGCGCCGCGTGGAGCAGCCCCTCGGGGTAGCACAGCGGCGCGGAACGCCGACCCGACCGGGCCGCTGGGGAGCGCCGGAGGGCATCGGCGTCCGGGGGTCCGGCCGACTCGGCTGGACCCCCGTCACGTTTCCGGGTGTGCGATGCTCTGGGGCGTGGAAGCCCCGGACCCGGTGGAGCCCGCGCGAGCCACGCAGCTGCGGTCGGACGACGGCCGCCTGGCGCGCGGGCGCCGCAGCCGCGCGCGTATCCGGCGCGCGGCGCGCGAACTCTTCCGCGAGCGCGGCTTCGATGGCGCGACCTTGCGCGCCATTGCCGAGCGGGCCGGCATGGGGGCGAGTTCCATCTACCGCCATGTCCGGACCAAGGAGGAACTGCTCGTCCAGGAACTCGCGGACTTGCAGGAGGAGGCGTGGACGCGCTTCCGCAGTGCCGAGGTGCGCGAAGCGCCGGTGCGAGAACGGCTGCATGCCTTCTTTGCGGCCCAGCACGCGCTGCTGGCCCGGGAACCGGATCTCACGGTCATCGCGCTGCGTGCCACGACCTATCCCCACCAGCGCGTGGCGCGCAGCGTCCTGTCCCTGCACGACCGCACCATCGGCCTGATCGCGGAGATCCTCCAGGCGGGCCGGGCGCGGGACGAACTCGACCGCGATGTCGACGTATTGGCGGCGTCCCGCACGCTCTTCCACGCGACGACCGGCGCACGGATCTCCTGGGCCAACGGAGTCGTCGACGAGGCGGGCTGCCAGGCCGCGGTGGAAGCGGCGGTCGACCAGTTGTTCCGCGGCATCGGCGCCTGACGCGGGCGCCCGGCTTCAGAGATCGGCGTCGCGCTCGATCTCGGCGGATTTCGCGGCGAGCCACGCTTCGTAGTCCGGCCCATCCCAGCACCGGTAGTCGCCGCGCCGGGTGTACTCCGCGTTGCGGTGGTATTGCCAGGCGTTCAGGCGATTGGCTCGCGAGGAGTCGCGCTCGCCGATCTGCTTGGCCGGAACGCCGGCCAGGATCGCGTGGGCCGGGAAGATCTTGCCCTCGGGCACCACCGCCCCGCCCGCCACGATCGAGCCCGCGCCGATTTCCGCGCCATCCATGATGACCGCGCCGGGGCCGACGAGCACCGCATCGCCCAGCGTGCAGCCGTGAACCGTGGCGTGGTGGGCAAGCGAGCAGAAGTCGCCGACCCGGGTCGACGCCTCGTAGCCGACGTGGATCATGACGAAGTCCTGGACGTTCACGAAGCGGCCGAGTGCGATCTCCTGGCACTCCGCGCGGGCCACGGCGTTGTGCCATACCGAGGAGCCCTCGCCGATCGAGATCTTGCCGTAGAGCTGGGCACTCGGCGCGATCCAGACCGATGCGTGGATGGCCTGGAGCGAGTCTGCGTCAGGCCCGCTCACGCGTCGCTTGCAGCCCGGAAGACCGCGTGGGCGCGTTCGCGGAGATCGGCGTCGAGAAAGTAGTCGACCGCGGTCATGGCCAGGGCCTTCGCGCCGTCGAGGGCCGCTGCGTCCCCCATTTCCGACCCGGCCCACTGCTCGAACTCGGCGTTGTGGATCGTGACGTTCATCGGCGAGGCCGCGAGCATCGGGTGGATCGCGGGGACCCGGTAGCTCACGTTGCCCAGGTCCGTGCTGCCCTGGACGGCCGGGGGCAAGCGGTCCCAGGGTACGAATTCGCGCCCGAGCGTTTCCGCGTTGTGCTGGAACGCTGCGGCCAGGGGCTCGTTGTAGAGAATGTCCCGGTAGTCGGCCTCGCCCCACTGGGCTTCGATTTCGCAGCCCGTGGCCTCGGCACCTGCCCGGAAGCACGCTTCGACCCGCTGCTTGAGCGGTTCCAGCGATTCGAAACTCCCGGAGCGCACGTAGAAACGCCCGGCCGCACGCTCGGGAACGACGTTCGGCGCCTGGCCGCCGTCGGTGATGATGCCGTGCACCCGCTCGTTGCGGCCGATGTGCTGGCGCAGGGCGCCGACGGCCTGGTAGGCGAGGACCAGGCCGTCCAGGGCGTTCCGGCCCCGTTCGGGCATGGCCGCGGCGTGGGCCGCCTGGCCGTGGTAGACGACCTCCAGTTCGGACATCGCGATGCACGGCATGCTCGCGAGGTTCACGCCCGCCGGGTGGATCATGAGCGCCGCGTCGACGCCCTCGAAGGCTCCGGCGCGCGCCATGAGTTCCTTGCCGCAGCCCTGTTCTTCGGCGGGGGTTCCGAGGATGCGCACGCGGCCGGGAAGCTCGTCGCCGAGCCGCGCGAGGGCCAGGCCGGCGCCGATGCCGGCGGTCGCGATCAGGTTGTGGCCACAGGCGTGGCCGAGGCCGGGCAGCGCGTCGTATTCGGCCAGGAGGGCGACGCAGGGGGAATCGGCCGGGCCGAACTCCGCGGCGAAAGCCGTCTCGAGCCCGTGGGCGCCCGCGGTCACCTCCAGGCCGTCGACCCGCAGCGCGTCGACCAGGAGCGCCGCGGCGGCATGCTCCTCGAAGGCGAGTTCCGGCTTGGCGTGGATCGCGTGGGAGATGCGAACCAACTCCTCGCGCATGGCGTCGATGGCGCCGCAGACGGCCTGCTTGAGTGCCTCGCTCCGGGTGCTCACGGGCTCGAGTGTAACCCGAAACCGGGGTGGTAGACTGCGGCGCGTCGCGGGGGACAGGAGGCAGCATGCGCGCCGTCGTCGTCGAGAACTGGATGGAGCCCGGCGAGCTCCGTGTGAGCGATACCCAGGAGCCGGAGGTCCGCCCCGGGACCCTCGAAGTCGAAGTCCGGGCTGCGGGCTGCAATTTCTTCGACATCTTGATGGTGAAGGGGCAATACCAGGTGCGCCCCCCGTTTCCCTTCGTTCCCGGCGCCGAACTTGCGGGGGTCGTGACCCAGGTCGGCGAGGGGGTGGAAGGTTTCTCGGTGGGAGACCGGGTGTTCGGCGCGCCGGGGCTCGGCGCCTTTGCCGAGCGGGCCGTGGTTCCGGCCTTCGGCACCTACCGCCTGCCCGACGCGATGTCGTTCGAGGAAGGGGCTGCGCTCCCCATCATCTACCCCACTTCCTACATGGCGCTCGTCGACCGCGCGGCGCTCCAGCCCGGCGAAGATCTCCTCGTGCACGCCGCGGCCGGGGGGGTGGGCATTGCCGCCGTCCAGATCGGCAAGGCCCTGGGGGCGCGGGTCATCGCGACCGCCGGCGGCGAGGAAAAGCTCGCGATCGCGCGGGAGAACGGGGCCGACGACACCATCGACTACCGGGAAGAGGACTTCGTCGCGCGAGTGAAGGCGCTCACCGAGGACAAGGGGGCAGACGTCATCTACGACTCGGTGGGCGGCGACGTGTTCGACAAGTCGCTCAAGTGCATTGCCTGGAACGGCCGACTGCTCGTGATCGGTTTCGCCAGCGGCACGATCCCGACGGTCAAGGCCAACCGCATCCTGCTCAAGAACATCGCGGTGACCGGCCTCAACTGGGGCGGGCATGCCGTCAAGCAGCCGAACAAGATCCCCGAGACCATGCGGGAACTCTTCGCGCTCTACGAGGCCGGGAAGATCCGCCCCGTGATCTACCGCTCCTTCCCGCTGGACGACCTGCCCGAGGCGCTGGCCGAGCTCGGGGGCCGGCGAAGCCACGGCAAGGTGATCGTCGCTCCCTGAGGGGCCGGATCGGGGCTAGGCGCCGAGCCAGCTTCCGTGGAAGCCGAAGGGCACACGGCGCGGAAGCTTCACCCGGGCCACGGGCTCGGCGGACAGGTTGCGCGCGTCGAGCACCACGACCTCGGTCGAACGGTCTCGCTTGTCGATCACCCAGGACAGCAACCAGCCGTCGTCTTCCGCGGTTCCCGCCGGGTCCCGGGCGAAGACGCCCTCTCCGGTGACGCAATCCGCGCCGAACGGGTGGGCGTCGGTCGTTCCCCGGGCCAGGTCGTATTTCACCAGGCAGTCGAAGTCGCCGCCGGTCATGCGGCCGCCGGCGAAGCTGGCGATGTAGCCGAAGCGGTTCTCCCGGCCCGCGACCGAGTCGGCGACGCGCGGAAACTCGCCCGGCAACTCAGCCAGGCGCTCCTCGCTCACCTGGTTGTTCTCGAGGTCGATCGTCCAGCGCGTCAGCCAGGCTTCGCCGCCACCGAGATCGGCGCCGTCGCTTTCCAGGCCGATGTCGAAGCGGTCGATGCGGCAGGCGTCCACGACGACCTGGTTGCCGGTTTCGTAGGCGTTGAGGAAGTGGACCACGAAACACGGGTCGATCTCGAACCAGCGGGTGTCGCCCTCCCCGGCGCGGGGAACCAGGCCGAGGCGCGCACCGGCCTCGGGCTTCCAGGACAGCATGGGGCCGCCCTCCTGGAACTGCGCCATGTCGAAGACGGCCGGGTTGTCGATGAACACCGCGTGGCGCTCCGTGGTGGCGAAGTCATGCACCATCACCGGCGCCGGCAGGTCGATGTCGACGCTGCGGACCAGTTTTCCGTCGGCGTCCACCGTGTGGTAGCGGAGGTAGGGCGGAAGCGCGGAGTAGCCGAAGAAGAGCATTTCGCCCGTGGCCGGGTCGACCTTCGGGTGGGCCGTCATCGGGCCCGCGAACCGGCCGTCGAAGTCCCAGGGTCCGAGCGTCTGGAGCTGGGGGTCGACCTCGGTGGGAAGGCCCGCTTCCCAGAGACAAAGGATGCGACCTGCGTGCCGGATGACGTGGGTGTTGGCCACGTTCTTGAGCGGACTACCGGTTTCGGCGATGACCGAAGGTTCGGCCTGCATCGGGTTCGTCATGCCGCCGAACAGGCCACGCCCTTCGCGTTCTTCGATGGCCAGGCCCTGGGTGCGCACCCAGCGGTTCGCGTAGCGACAGCCGCCGTCTTCGAAGTGCAGCGCGTGGAGCATGCCGTCCCCGTCGAAGATGTGGTAGGCGCCGGCGGGCGGAAACTTCGCGTTCGGGCCGTTGCGCAGGAACGTGCCGCGCAGGCCCGAGGGGATCTCGCCGACGATCTCCAGTGCGGCGTCGTCTCGCTCGTCGACGACGGGTTCATAGATGCCCGACAGCATGGGATGGTCGGCAAAGCTGGACATGGATTCCTCCTCCGGCGTGGCTTGACGCGACGGGCCGCACCTCGTTCACTACCACCCTCACGGGCGGGGGCGCAAGGGCTCGCCTCGGGAGGCTTACGATGGACCTGGGAATTGCCGGGCGGCGCGCGGCTGTAGCGGCGGCTTCTGCCGGACTCGGGCTGGGCGCGGCGCGCGCTCTTGCGGCCGAGGGGGTGCAGGTCGCCGTGTGCGGGCGGGATCGTTCCCGGATCGACGCGGCGGCTGCTTTGATTGGCGAACGGGCCGTGCCCCTCGTGGCCGATATCGGCACGGCAGACGGCGCGCGGGATTTCGTCGCGGCGGCGCGCGACGCCCTGGGCGGTATCGACATCCTGGTCTGCAATGCGGGCGGGCCGCCGCCGGGGACCTTTGCAACGACGGACATCGCGGCCTACGAGGACGCGCTCTCCCTCAACCTGCTTTCGACCGTGGCCATGTGCCGAGAGGGCGTTCCCGAAATGCAGGAGCGTGGCTGGGGCCGCGTGGTTGCCATCACGTCACTGGGTGTCCGCCAGCCGTTCGGCCAGCTCATGGCTTCGGTCACCGCCCGCGCCGGTGTGACCGGTTTCCTCAAGGTGCTCGCTCGCGAGGTGGCGAAGGACGGGGTCACGGTGAATTCGCTCCAGCCCGGATTCCACGACACGGACCGGGTGCGCCAGGTCACGGGTGGAAACCTCGAGGGGTTCGCCAGCCAGGTGCCCGCCGGTTTCATCGGCAGCGCCGACGACTTCGGTGGCGTGGCCGCCTTCCTGTGTTCGGAACAGGCGCGTTTCCTGACGGGTTGCGGCATCCACGTGGACGGCGGCGCCTACGCCGCGTTGCTCTAGGCGGTGTCGGCGCCGGGGAGCTTCAGCTCCACGCTCCCCGTCACGTGGTGGCCGAGTTCGTTGCGGCCGAGGACGTCGACGCGCACCAGGCCGTCCGCCTTGGCCGCGACGGTGCCCGTGAGCGTCATGGTGTCGCCCGGGTAGTTCGGCGCACCGAGCCGAATGTCGACCTTCGTCAAGAGGGCTTCCGGACCGGCCCAATCCGTCACGAAGCGGCCGACGAAGCCGTTCGTGGTGAGGATGTTCATGAAGATGTCTTTCGAGCCGCGCTGCACGGCGAGGTCCCGGTCGTGGTGCACGTCCTGGTAGTCGCGCGAGGCGATGGCTCCGGCGATGATCACCGTCGGCGTCAGCGGGAGCGCGAGTTCCGGTAGCGTGTCGCCCACGGAAACGGCGCCGTATTCGAGTGTGGCGTGGTGCGCGGTGCTCACTCAGCCCTCCTCCCGGGGGTCGTCGACGACGAGGCGCCCGAGTCGCGCCGTTTCCTGGGTTGGCCCGCCCAGGCTTGCCTCGACCTGTTTCGCCCAGAGCATGAAGCGGTGAATCGGGTAATCGACGTCCGACCCGATGCCGCCGTGGAGATGCTGTGCGGCGTGGGTTACCCGGTGCCCGGCGACGCAGGCCCACCAGCGCGCGGCCCCGACCTCCCGCGCTGCGGGAAGCCCTTCGGAGAGTCGCCAGGCTGCCTGCCACAGCGTGCCGCGCAGGGCTTCGGTGTCGATGAAGGCGTCGGCGGCGCGCACCTGGACCGCCTGGAAGGAACCGATGGGGCTGCCGAACTGGCGTCGCTCGGTGGTGTAGGCGGCGGTGCGGCGCAGGGCTTCTTCGGCGATGCCGAGTTGAAGCGCACAGAAACCGATGCTCGCCCGTTCGAAGAGCCGGGTCGCCGTCTGGGCGTCGCCGACTCGCGCGTCGTCTGCCACGCGTACGCCGGCCAGGCCGAGCCGGCTCTGGGGTTCCCGGTTCGTGGTGATCTGGCGCTCCAGGCTGGCGCCCTCGGCGCTCGGTTCGACGAGGAACACCTGGCACTCGGTGTCGGAAACGCGGGCGGGCACGAGGATCGCATCGGCCAGGTGCGCCGCCGGAACGCAAAGCTTCGTGCCGTCGAGCCGCCACCCGTTCCCGTCGCGCTGGGCCCGGGTGCGTGGAAGTGCGGGCAGCGCGCTGCCCTCTTCGTGGAGCGCGGCCGTCAACACGGCGCCCCCCTCGGCCACCGGGCGCAACCAGCGTTCGCGCTGTTCCGGCGTTCCGGAATCCGCGAGGGGCAGGCCGCCCAGGAGCAAGGTGGGAAGGAGCGGCACCGGAGCGAGGTGACGCCCCTGCTCCTCGAGCACGAGGCAGGTTTCGAGGATGCCGCAGCCACTGCCGCCGACCGCCTCCGGCAGGCACAGGGCAGTCAGGTTGGCCTTGGCGAGTTCCGACCAGAGCGCGCGGTCGTACCACTCGCCGTTCTTTTCGAGCTCCTGCATGCGCTCGTGGCTCGTGTGGTCCGAAAAGATCCGAGCCGCGAGGTCGCGGAGGACTTCTTGTTCTTCGTCGAAAGCGAAGTTCATGGCACTACCCCTTCGCGTCCGAGGGCGCGGGCCGCGGAGCCTTCCCGGTTCCCGGCTTGAACTTGAGCAGGCGGAAACGCATGGTCGCCACTTCTTCCCCATCCTGGTTGCGGTAGGTCATCAGCTGGGTGATGAAGTGCCCTTCGCCGAGTGCCGTGTGTTTTTCCGGCGAGACCGACTCGATGGTCATCGTCACGTCCAGGTGATCGCCGGGTTTCAGGTAGCGCTTGTACTCCTGGGTGCAGTTGGTGGCGACCACGGACGTAAAGCCCGCCGCGTCGAGGAGCGAGAAGAGTTCGTTCTGGGGGCCGGGAGTTTTCGCTTCCGGCTTCGGGGGCGGCCGAAGCCCGCGCATCGTCCAGGCCTGGAGCATCGTGGGCGGCGCCACGATGCCGCCGTGGACCGACTGCGCTGCAAACTCGGGGTCGGTGTAGACGGGGTTGTCGTCGCCCATGGCGTCGCACCAGTGGCGGATCATCGGCTGGTTCACCGGGTCGCGGGCCAGGTCGGCAACGCCGACCTGGCGGCCGGCGAAGCCCTCGAGCTTCGCCAGGAAGTCGTCGGGGGTCATGGGGTCAGCGTCCGCTGCGGGGCATGCGGAGACCGAGGCTCGCGGTGAGTACCCGCTGCACCTCGTTCACACCGCCGCCAAAGGTGTTGATCTGGCAGCCACGCCAGTTTTCTTCGATGCGGCCGCGCAGGATGGCCCCGGCCGAGTCCCGCTTGACCGTTCCGCCGACGCCGATCACCTCGAGCAGCAGGCGATAGATTTCGATCACGGTTTCGGTGCCGTAGATCTTCACCGCCGATGCGAGGGCCGGATCCAGGCGGCCCTGTTCGAGTTCCCAGGCCATGCGCCAGTTCAAGACCTTGAGCGCCTCGCACCGGGCGCTGGCCTCGCCCAGCGCGGTCTGCACCCAGGGCGTTTCGGCAACCGGCTCCCCGGTCGGCCCCTCGGTGTTGCGGGCCCACTCCGCCACGTCTTCGACGAGCAGGAAGGCCAGGCTGCCGAACGCGGCGAGGCCGACGCGCTCGTGGTTCAACTGGAGGGTGATCAGTTCCCAGCCGCCGTTTTCCTTCCCGACGATCATGTCGGCCGGAACGTGCACGTTTTCGTAGTAGGTCATCGTCGTGACCCCGCCGCCAACGGTTTCGATCGGGGACCAGTTGAACCCGTCGAGTTTCGTGTCGACGATCAGGATCGAAATTCCATCGTGCTTGCGGGCATCGGGGTTTGTCCGGCAAGCGAGCCAGATGTAGTCGGCCTGGTTGGCGCCGCTGGTGAAGATCTTGGTGCCGTTGACGATGTACTCGTCGCCTTCGCGAACGGCGCTGGTTTCCAGGGAAGCGAGGTCCGTGCCCGACTGCGGTTCCGTGTAGCCAATCGCGAAATGAGTTTCTCCCGAAAGGATGCCCGGTAGGAAGCGCTGCTTCTGTTCTTCGCTCCCGCAGGCAATCAACGCCGGGCCGACCGTATTGAGCGTCACGAAGGGGATGGGCGCGCCCGACTTCCGCGCTTCTTCGAACCAGATCAGCTGTTCCACCGCAGTGCGGCCCTGCCCGCCGTATTCCTTGGGCCAGCCGACGCCGAGCCAACCGTCGCGGCCCATCCGCTCGACGGTGGCGCGGAAGGTGGGCCCGCCTTCGAGACCGACGAGGCCCGCGCGGACCTCGGGGGTGAGAATTTCCTGGAAATAGCTGCGCAGTTCGCTGCGCAGCGCCTGCTGTTCGGGGGTGAAGTCGACGTACACGGGGAGTCTCGCTGGGTCGGGGTGAAGCGAGACGGATAGCATGTCTCGGGAGCCTTCACGGGAACGGGCCTTCTCGGTTTCCCGCCTAGCGGAGGGAAGCGATGTCGAGGAGCCGCGCGGAAAACTCCAGCCAGTGGGTCGCCGCTGCGATCACCAGGGTTCCGACCAGGACGGCGGCGACCGTCCGCCACGCACTCGGGTTCCCCCGGGCGGATCGTTCCGGTGCGGCGATCTGGGCCCGGGTGGCCGGGTCGGGGGTTTCCGCGAAGAAGTCGCTCTCCCAGAAGGCGCCTGCGAGTTCTCGACGGAGGTCTGCCGGGTCCGGGGCCTGGAGTCGGTGTTCGAGCGTCCGACGCAGCGCCGCCGCCGAAGCGACGCGCCGCGAACTCCGGCTGCGCAGGCAGCGCTCTGCGAGCCGGGCCAGCCAGCGGGGGGTTCCCGGGGCGGCCCGGCGCAGGGGCGTGAACCGTCCGCGTTCCATCTGCTGGAGGAGACTTCCCTCGTCTTCCTCGCTGGTGCGAAACGGGGGCACACCCGCCAGGATCTCGTACAGGGTGACGCCGTAAGCGAACAGGTCGCTGCGCGCATCCACGCGTTCGCCCCGCAGTTGCTCGGGAGACATGTAGTTCGGCGTTCCCAGTGCGTGCCCGGCGCGTGTCAGGTTTTCGGAGTGCCCGTCCAGCGCGACTCCGAAATCGGCGATCTTCACCTCGCCGCGTTGGCCGAGGAGTACATTCGCCGGCTTCAGGTCCCGGTGCACGATGCCCCGTGCGTGGATTTCCTCGAGTCCGCGTGCGAGTTCGAGTGCAAGGAGGGCTGCGATCCGCGCCGGCAGTCGCCGGGTCGAGGCGAGCGCGGAGCCGAGGTCGATCCCCGCCACATACTCCTGGGAAATGAAGGGCCGGCCGCGCCAGTCGAAGCAATCGTAGACGGCGACGACGTTCGGGTGGTGGATGGTGGCGGCGGCCCGGGCTTCGCGCCGGAACCGCTCCTGGCTGCACGCCTCTCCCACGAGTTCCCGGCGCAGGGCCTTCAGCACGACGCGTCGTTCGAGGGCGGGTTGCTCTGCCAGGTAGACCACGCCCATGCCCCCTTTCGCGAGTTCGCCTTCGACCGCGTAGTTCTGGATCGTCTTGCGGGGGGTGTCGGTCATGCGGGGTTCCCGGTGTGTCAGCCGTCGTCGACGACGTAGGTTCGCGGGTTGCGGCGGCGCTTCTCGATCACGAACTGAAAGGTGAGCCCGCCCAGTTCGAAACGGTCGCCGTTCTTGAGTTCAGCGGCCTTGGTTTCCGCCCCGTTGACCCGCGATCCGTTCATGCTGCCGAGGTCGCGCAGGCGGATTGCGCCGGAAGCGAACTCCAGGGCCGCGTGTTCCTTCGACAGGGCCTCGTCGGAAAAGGTCCAGGTCGCGCTGTCCCCGCGGCCCAGCGAAACGCTGGGGGCTTCCAGCTCGTATTCGGTGCCCGCGGCGTCACCCGAAAGCAAAACGACCGCGGCTCTCCACCGGGCAAGCCATTTTTCGAAGTTCGTGTCGGTATGGGCGATTTCGAGTTTGCGGGTGCGTCCGTCGCGCATGGCTTCCTCCGGTCAGGTTCTTGACGACCGGCACCGCGGGGAAAGTGTGACCTGGGTCCCATTTCCGCCGGAATCCGCAAGAGCCGTTGGACTCTTCCGCCGCCAGTGGAATTCCGGTGCGACCGGTGCGCAACGGCCGGCTTCATGTAGGCTTGCCCGATGGCGCAGCACCTCGTGATCGTTACGGGCGGATCGAGCGGCATCGGTCGCGCCCTGCTCGAGGTCTGCCCCTGGCGCGATGCCCGGCGAATCGACGTGAGTCGGCGCGGCGGCAGCGCGGCGGAGCATCACCGCGCCGACCTCGCCGATCCCGACGCCTGGCCCGGCGTGGCAGACCTCTTCGAACGCGAGCTGGCGGGTTTCGCCGGCGAACGCGCGGTCTTCTTCCACAACGCGGGCACCCTCACCCCGCTGGGATTTTCCGGCGAGGTCGATGCAGCGGGTTATACGCGGCAGGTCCTGCTCAACAGCGCGGCGCCCCAGGTGCTCGGCGACGCCTTCCTGCGCGCGTCGGCGCAGACCCGAGCGCGCTGTGAACTCGTGATGATCGGTTCCGGCGCGGCGAACAACCCCTACATGGGATGGAGCGCGTATTGCGCGGGGAAAGCGGCGGCGGACCACTGGGTGCGTACTGCCGGCGCCGAGCAGGAGCGCCGTGGGGGGCGTGTGCGCCTCCTCTCGGTTGCGCCCGGCGTGGTGGCGACGCCCATGCAGGAGGAGATTCGGAACACGGCGGAACGCGACTTTCCGGACGTCGCACGCTTCGTCGCCCTCCACGAGGACGGCGTGCTGCGCGACGCGGCCGAAGTGGCCCAGGAACTCTGGGCGCTCATCGACCAGGACCTGGCCAACGGCTCCGTCCTGGACCTCCGCCGGGACTAGATGCGCTAACCTGCGGCGCCCCGATGCTCGATTCCACCCAGGCCGGTGTTTCGGAAGAGGAATGGCGCGAAGCCACCGCGTCTTGCGAACGGCTGCGTGTCGCCGAGGTGGTGCGCGAGACGCACGACGCCTGCTCGCTGGTCTTCGAGGTTCCGCGCGGTCTCGAGAAGCGCTTCCAGTATCGCTCCGGGCAGTTCTTGAGTTTCAAGGTTCCCCACGCGGGGAAGGTCCTGACGCGGAGCTATTCCCTGTCCAGTTCCCCCGAGTGCGATGATCGGCTGCAGGTGACCGTCAAGCGCATCGAGGAAGGTCGCGTCTCGAACTGGATCAACGAGACCATTGCGCCTGGAGACGAACTCTTCGTCGTGCCGCCCGCGGGCCTTTTCGTCCTGAACGAGAAGTCGCGCCCGATCACGTTCTTTGCCGGCGGAAGTGGCATCACGCCCTGCATGTCGCTCCTGAAGACGGCGCTTCTCACCACCGAGCGCAAGCTTCGCCTCGTCTATGCCAACCGGGACGCACGCTCGATCATCTTCGAACGGGAACTCGAGCGCTGGTCCGAGCGGCACCCCGGGCGCCTGGCGGTCCACCACTCTCTGGACGACCGGGACGGCTTGCTCGGCCTCGAAGGAATCGAGCACCACGCAGTCGGGTGTCTCGAAGGGGATTTCTATCTCTGTGGTCCCGGGGTGTTCATGGACCTGGTGGAGCGCGCCCTCGCGGCCCTCCACGTGCCTTCGGACCAGATCCACATCGAGCGCTTCGTGTCGCCGCCGGACCCCGACGTGGCGGCCGCCCAGGAAACGGCCGACACCGGCGAGGTGAGCGCTGTTGCCCCGGAGTCCATTACCGTCGTCCTCGACGGCCAGGAGCACGAGGTGGCGTATACCGCTGAAGAGCGCGTGCTCGAAGCGGCCCGGCGTGCGGGGCTCGAGCCGCCCTTCTCCTGCGAGGAGGGCTATTGCTCCTGTTGCATGGCGAAACTCGCCCAGGGCAAGGTGCGCATGGTGACGAACGATTGCCTGACGCCGGACCTGTTGGAAGAGGGATGGGTTCTCACGTGCCAGTCCGTGTGTGTGAGCCGCAATGTCCGGATCGAATATCCGGACTGAGGAGAAGCGATGCCGAGCCGCCGAGATTTGATTCGCATGACCGACGAGGAACGCACGGCGTTCCTGAAGAGCCACCGGACGCTCACGATCGTCTCGAACGGTGCGAATGGCCACCCCCACCCCATGCCGATGTGGTTCGCCCTCGATGACGACGGCAGCGTGCGCATGTCGACCTTTCGAAAGAGCCAGAAGGTGAAGAACATCGAGCGGGACCCGCGCGTGACGTTGCTCTGCGAAGACGGCACCGAGTACTCCGAACTCCGCGGTGTCGTGATCTACGGTCGCTGCGAGGTCGTCGACGATCTGCGCACCGTCCAGGACACGCTCCTCGACATCACGGGCGGCGAGGCCGCCAGCGACCAGGCCGCGCGCGAAAACATGTACGCGATGGTCGAATCGACGGCCCGCAAGCGCGTCCTGTTGCACACCCACCCGGACAAGATCGTCTCGTGGGACCACACCAGGCTCGAGGGCAAGTACTGAGTCTGCCCCGCCCGGGGTCGCGCGTCAGAACGACCACTTGAGGTCGAGAAAGACCTGGTCGTTGCGGCCCCACTGGTCGAGCGGCGGCAGGTCGCCTTCCTCGAAGAGCAGCACGCCCAGGGTCAGGACGAGGCCGTCGCGAATGGCGTAGTTGCCCTGGAGGCGGAGGATGGCGCCGTCCTGGGCCTTCCAGCCGAAGATGATCGCGAGCAGGGTCGTCGAAAGGCGAGCGTTCAGCCAGTCGGCCGTGTAACGGAACGCGTAGGTCACCGAGTCCTGTCGCTCGAAGGTGGGGAATCCGAAGACCACCTGGTCGTAACCCAGGATGTGGCGCTCCGAGACCTCGAGGACGAGCGTGGTGTCCTGGAACCCGTAGTACTCGATGCCTCCCATGACATCGATGCGCGACTTCTTTCCATCCGCGCACGTGAACTCGAAACCGCCGGTCCAGGCGCCCTCGGCCTTGAGCAGCCAGGAGCCGAAGATGTAGTTCGCCCCCGCGCCGGCCAGCGTCAGGCGGTCGTAGACCTCGATGAAGCTGCCCTGTTCGGGGCAGGGGTCGGACGTGCCGGCGACGCGTTGCAAGCGGGGGATGTCCTCGAAGACGTACGCAAAGTTCACCGAGACGTCCCAGCCCTCGAAGATCCCGGTGATCGCCGCGGCGGCCTCCCAGTTTTCGAAGGAGTTGGGCTTGGACCCCGGGAAGCCGGGGAACGGCGACGGATTGAAATCGTTGCCGAAGGCCGGAAGCGTATCCACCCGGATCTCGGGAATCGCGATGGCGGTGACCGTCCATTCACTGCCGATGTACCAGTCGAGCTTGGCCATGCCGACGGCCCAGCGCAGGTCTTCGATGTCGGCCCGGCCCGGGGTGCGGTTGTCCAGCGGATTCAGCACGTCGAGGACGCGGAGGGAGTCCGATCGCCCCCAGTTCACGACCTGGCGTCCGACTTTGAGGTCGACGTTTTCGGCCAGCGGTCCCTGGACCCAGGAGTCCTGGAAGTCGCCCTCCCACTCGTATTCGTCGAGAACCTGGGAGGTGTATCGAGACCGCCCGTTGATCAGGTAGGAGAAGTCGTACCAGATGTAGGGGTCGACGCGGAGTTTCCACTCGTAGGGCAGGTCGACTTCGAGTTCGAGGTTGAGACGGGTGCGCAGCCGGGAGAGCCCGGTGTAGTTCGTGCCCGTGGCCGAGTCGTGGGGCAGGAAGTTGACGGAACTCCCGATGGCCACGCTCCCGTCGAGATCCCACCAGCGCGGCGCCTCGGGCTCTCCGTCGGCCGGCCCGAGTTCCTCTTCGAGCTCCACGGAAAAATCGTCGTCTTCCCCGAACCCTTCTTCGAAGTCGTCGTATTCGTCTGACGCCGCCGGGAGCGCGAACAGGAGCGCCGCGACGATTCCTGGGACGAGCAGGCGCATGGGTTCGGCAGGCAAGCCCTCGTGGCCTCCCCGGGGCCTAGAGGCCCTTCTCGAGCTGTCGAACCGAGAACGTGTCCTCGTCCATGTCCTGGCCGTACTTCACGTTCTGGCTGCGCAGGACCGTCTTGTGGAGGGTCTTCTTGCCCTTTTTCGTCTTCATGTGCATTTCCGTCGGGGTCCAGATGCCGTCGATCTGTTCGAGTTTCTTGACCTCGAAGAACTTGGTGCGCCCGCCCTTCTTGAGCCAGCTCTTCGAGCGGACGACGACGTGGTTGTCCTTGCGCACGAAGATGAGTTGCCGCGTATAGCCCGTTTCGTCGATTTCCTTCTTGGTATTGGGAATCGCCTCCACTACCCACACCGCCGCGCCGTCCACCTCCATTTCCTTGACCAGCTTGTAGTCGTAGTGGTCGAGATTCCGGTCCGTCATGTCGGCATAGGTGAAATCCGAGCCCATGAAGCTTCCGCTCTTGTCGCCCGAAGCGATCCGCTTCGTCTTCTTCAACGCGGGCAGGAAGAGCCACTGGTCGTCGTCGCGGTCGATGTCGTCGTAGTCGTAGGTGAGAAACCCGGTGTCCTTCACGTCCGCCGGCTCGACGAAGAACATGATCGAACGCGTGTCTTCCCCATCGTCCATGCGCAGGGAGTGGAGCATTCGCTTGCGCTGGCCGCCGCGCTTGTCGATCAGGACCATCTGCATGTCCTGGACCGATTTGTCGCCGTCGTCCCGCTCGTCGACGAGGTCCATGATCTGTCGGCCGGTGAGCGGCGCAGCGGTTTCTGCGTCCGTGGCGGCGGCGGACGTGGGGGCGAGGAGTGCCGCGAGGGCGATTCCCAGGATGCGGTTCATGAGGGTGTCTCCAGGGCAACGGTTGGGGTGGACTGCACTGTACGTCGTGCGAAGAGCGACATCAGGGCGGGAGCGAGCAGGATGTCGGCGAGGAAGGCGGCCAGGATCGTGAAAGCGGTTAGCAGGCCGAAGTTGTGGAGCAGCAGCATCGTCGCGAAGCAGTACAGGAAGAAGCCGCTGGAAAGCACGAGCGAGGTGAAGAGCAGGGCCTGGCCGGTCGTGGCGAGGGTGTTCCGCACCGCGTAGTCCACGTCGCCGCTCTCGGCGTAGTAGCGCCGGAAGTTGTGCATGAAGTGGATCGTATCGTCTACCGCGAGGCCGATGGCGATGCTCCCCGTCAGCATCGTCAACGAGTCCAGGGGCATTTGCGTCCAGCCCATCACGCCGAGGGCAAGGATGATCGGCGCCAGGTTCGGGATGACGGCGACCAGACCCAGGCGCAGGTTGCCGATCAACAGGATGAGCATCGGGCAGATCACAGCGATGGCGATGGCATAGCTGCGCAGCATGCTGTGCATGACCGCCACGATCGTTTCGCCGGCCAGGACACCGAGGCCGGTGAGTGTGAACTGCGCCTGGTCGCCCAGCGCGTCGGTGACCTCGGCACGCAGGGAATCGAAGATCGGAGGAAAATTCACGGCGTCCAAGAAGGGAAGCTTCATGGTGACGCGGCCGACCTGGAACCGGGAGTCGACGACTTTTTCCAGGTCGTCGGACCCGGAGTTCTCGAAGAGCAGCAGCTCCTGGGCGACGAGTTGGGGGTCGTTGGGCACGGCCCGGTACGCGGGCTGGTTTTCGTTGAGGGCCTGGTGGATCTCTTCGACGACATCCACCAGGGAAACCGTCTTGCCCACGTACATCTCGTTGGAGCGGGTCTGGGCGGCGCGTTCCCGGATGTCCGCCAGCGCACGGAGCAGTTCGGGATCGTGCAAGCCGTTTTCCCGGCCCGAATCCACGAGGAACTCGATGAAGAGCGAGCCGTTCATCTCCTCGTTCACCATGTCCGAAGCGATGCGGGTCGGGTGGGACTCGGGAAACCAGGCGTAGGGGGAGTGGGAGAGGCGGATGTTCGTCGCCCCGACCAGGGCGAGGGCGATCAGGATGCCCCACACCGCCACCATCGAGCGGGGGTGGTGGGTGGCAAAGACGCCGGCCTGGATTACGAGTTTTTGCGTCAGTGCCGGCTCGTTCGTGGCGCGCGCGTGTTCCTGGCGCATGGGAAACACGGCGATGAGCGCCGGCAGCACCGTCAGGGTGAGGGCGAGGGCCACGAGCACGCCCAGCGGTGCCGTGTAGCCGAAGTGGGCGATGGGCATGAGTTCCGCCGCCGTGAAGGAGAAGAGCCCGCCCGCAGTGGTGAGGCTCGTCATGATCACGGCCAGGCCCGAGTGGCCCAGGGCGAACGCGACGGAAGCTTCTTTCGACTCTCCGCGACGCCGTGCCTGGTAGAAGATTGCGAGGATGTGCACGGAGCCACCCACCCCGACGGCCAGCAGGAAGGAGGGCAGGATCTGGGTGGTGAGGGTCACCGGAATGCCGGCGATCGCCATCAGCGCGATGGTCGCAATCACCGAGAGCACGACGGTGGTGATGGGGAGCAGCACCCCCGCCACACGCCGGAACAGGACGGCGAGAAAAACCGCGATCAGCAGGATGGCGAGTCCCGTGAACTGGGCCATGTCCGAACGCATTTCCCGCTGCATGTCGTCGGTCATCACGAGGGTGCCGGTTACGTGGATTTCGAAGTCGGGAGACCGGAAGCGATCGGAGACGTCGTACACGGCGCCTACGATCGAAGCGACCTCTTCGCCGGTGAGGAAGGCGGAGCCTTCGGGGCTTTCCTCCGTCGGTTCGTCGTCGAACGCGTAGAGGTCTTCCTCGACGCCGACGCGGGAGTAGACCTCGCTTTCGATGACGACGGTCGTCACGGCTCCGTTGCGCGAAACCAGCTGGTCGACGTAGAGCGGGTTGGCCAGGACGCGTCGTTCGATCTCGTCCAATTCGGCCTGGTTGGTGGGCCAGTCGTCCAGCAACTCTCCCACGATCAACTCGTCGCCTTCGCCGCGGGTCTCCCGTGCGTTGATGAGGCTCGTCACCTCGACCAGGAGCGGCACCTCGTCCTCGAGTGCCTCGTGGAACTCCCGCAGCTTCGCCAGGAAGTCGAGGTCGAACACCTTGCCGGGTCGCACGACGATCAGCGTCTGGGTGTCGCTTCCGAACTGTTCGCGGAACGCGTCGTAGTCCTGGCGGATCGGCTCGTCCTTCGCGAAAAAGCCCTCGCTGGAGGTGTCGAAGCCGAGTTCGGGAAGCTGGCTGGCGAGCCCCGCCACCGTCAGCAGCGCCGCCGCGAGCACCCAGCCGGCCCTGCGGTAGGCGGTGTGTCCCCACCGCTCCAGGGCGCGTTCGATCCGGTCGCGCAAGAGGGGCTTCCGGGGCTGCGGCGTGTCGCTCACGAGGATTCCTTCGCGGGCGTCGTGATGCCGCGCAGGACGACTTCGACGTAGTGGTCGGCGAAGCGCTCCGCGAGGTCCGCGTCGATTTCGCGGATGCCGAACAGGCGCTGGAGCACGGGCGCCGACAGGAAGAAGAAGATTGCGCCGCCGAGCACGCCCGGCACGAGGAAGAGCGGGTCCAGTTCGCGGAAGGCACCCTCCTTGCGCCCGGTCTCGACCAGGTCCTGGATGAGGGCGAGGTTGCGCTGGGCGAAGCGCTCCGCGAAATCGTCGATCACCTCGTCGCGCCCGAAGAGCACCTGCTCGGCGATGAGCCGCGGCCCGTAGGGGTCCTCCGTCATGCCGAGGATCACCGCCCGCAGCATGGCCCGGAGGCGCTCCTCCGCGGTGCCCTCCTGGGCCAGCGCCCGTGTCGCGCGTTCGAGGGTTCGACTCGCGACGTGGGCCACCACGGCGCGCAGCAGGCCCTCCTTGCCGCCGAAGTAGTAGTTGACCAGGGCGGGCTGGACCCCGGCGCGGTCGGCGACCTCGCGCACCGTCACGCGGGGGAGACCCTTTTCGGCCATCAGGTCCTGGGCGGCCTTCAGGAGTGCCTCGCGACCTTCGCCCGGCTGCCCGCCGGCAGGGCGCCCGGGGCCTCGCCGGCGGCCGGGAACGCCCCCGCGCCGCTGTACCATTAAATAATTATACGTTTAATTAACTCGAATTCCAGCCGGTTTTTCGCGCGTCCCGCTCCCGGTGCCCTACGCTCGGGGCGTGTTCCCGAGCGCCCGTGCCGCCGCGGCCCTCGGCACCCTGGTGCTGGGGTTCGCGCTCCTCGCCCATCCGCCGGCGGCCCATGCCGAGGAAGACAGCACCGCCTACTCGGGCTTTGCCGGCTTCGGCTCTGTGTTGTGCAACTTCGTCTACGTGCCGGCCAAGATCACCTACGCCATCGGGGGCACGTTGATCAGCGGGTTGGCCTATGCCTGGACCGTCGGAGACACCGCGGTTTCGGGGCCGATCTTCTACTCCTCGGTGCGCGGGGATTACGTGGTCTTGCCCGAGCACCTCGAAGGCCGCACGAAGCTCGCCTTCGTCGGTCCTCCCTACTGACGCTCAGGCCGGGGCGCCGCTTGGCGCGCTGCCTTCTTCCAGGTGCGCGGTGCAGTTGAACCGGACCACCCGGTAGGGCGCCTGCGGCTCGATGCTGGTGAGCGAGGTGTTGGCCAGGCCGGTGAAGGCCGCGCGGTCTTCGTCGGCCAGCGCCAGGTGGCGCGTAGCGAGGGAGTAGCCGACGAGCCCGTGGGTCACGACCACGAGGGGGCCGGTGCGGGCGGCGGCCACGACGCGGGTCCAGGCGCGATCGACGCGCGCGTGGAACACGGGCCAGGTTTCGCCGTCCGGCGGCGCGTAGTCCTGAGCGAAGGGGTCGACTTCGAGGTCCGCGTAGGGGGTGCCGCGGAGCGCGCCGAAATCTCGCTCCCGGAGCAGCGGCTCGTGTTCGAGGGGGGCGCCCGTCGCCTTTGCAATGCACGCCCCGGTGGCCTCGGCCCGGGCGTAGTCGCTGCAGAGCACGCGTGCCACCGGGTGTTCCCGCAAGCGTTCCCCGAGTCGCCGGGCTTGTTCCAGGCCCCGTTCCGACAGCGGGGTTTCCGGGTACTGCAAGAACCGGCGGGCGTTGCCCGGGGTTTCGCCGTGGCGGACCAGGTGGATCAAGGCGCGACGCCGTCCTGCTGGGAGAACCGGCGCCGCGCGCGCCGGGTTTTTCCGTGGCGGACGCGGTGGGTCAAGGCGCAACGGCGCGGAGATCGGTGGTGAACTCCTGGAAGACCTGGGTGACGGCGGCGCTGAAGGCGTCGGCGGCGGCCTGGGGGCTGCCTCCGTCAGCCGGGACCTGGGCCCGGTACACCTTCTGGAGCACGGCCCGGGCGCTCTGGTAACGGCGCAGGCGCAGTTCGATTGCTACGAGCGCTGCGGGAGCGTCCCCGGTGATGTGGTCGAAGTGCCGCAGGTTTCCTGTGACCTGCCAGTCTTCGGTCATTCCCGCGTCGGGAGTGGTGACGGTCTGGGCGACTCCGGCGGCGCGCAGGTAGTCCGCAAGGGCCCGCTGCAGCACCAACGTCGGCGAGTTCACCCACAGGTGGTAGGTGTAGGGTCGAACTTCCGAAGAGCCCGGCGCCGATCGCACCATGGCGGAACGCCGCAGCACGTCGTCGCTCCGGAAGCGCTCGACCTCGAGCACGCCCGGAAGCGCCGGGCTGCCCTTCGCCGGTTTCGGGATGTCGAGTCGATAGAAATGGTCGCGGGGCGCGGGTCCCGCGACACACCCCGCTGCGGCGAGTGTCAGGACGGCGGCGGCAAGTACGCGGCGACGGGGATTCATTGGGACCAACCTCCGTCGTCCGAAGACGCGCGTCCCCGAATCAGCACTCCGGGATTGGCGCGCAACTGCTTGCTGAACTCGTTCAGGTTGCGCGTCGTATCCTCGAGATCGGCCGTGATGGCATCGATATGGCGCGCGATGGTGGCCAGTGTGTGCCGGGCATCGTCGATGGCCTGGGAGACGTCTCCGCTTTCCTCGTCGAGCAGCGCGTCCAGGTGCCCGACGAGCAGGTCCACGTTCTCGCTCGCCTTGCGCAGTTCGACGAGGAGGTGGTTTGCCTCGTTCGTCGCTTCTTCGAAGTTGCCCAGGATGCTGGAAATGCGGCGGACGTTTTCCGGATTGAGGATTTCGTTGATCCGACCCGCGGAGGTTTCCAACTGGGCCAGGAGCGCCTCGGCGTCGCCCACGAGCCCGGGGGCGGCTTCGGCGACTTCGTCGAGAATGCGGTTCGCCTTGCTGCTCGTCGTCTTCAGCGCATCGAGGATGTCGGCGCCCTCGAGCGGCTGGATTTCGGAGCCGGGGGCCAGCATCTGCGCCGAGTCCCCGCGTTCGATGGAAAGCTCGGGCGCGGAAAAGAGCCCTTGGGTGATGCTGGCGGTGCTGTTGGCGGGAATGGGCCAGCCTTCCTCGACGGCCATGCCCACGCTGAATACGCGGCGTCCGTCGCGGTCCATGGGGGTGATGGTGTCGACCAGGCCCACCGGGAAGCCTTCGAAGAGCACCCGCGCACCCGGCTTGACGTTGTTCAGGTGGCCGAAGACCACGGAATAGCGATCCGAAGCACCCATCTGTCCCGCCATGAGGGAGACCCACACGATGAGGGCCACGGCCATCGCGATCACGAAGGTTCCGACGACCAGGTAGTTGCGTTTCTCGTTCTTCACGTCCTCTTAGTCCCTGGGACTGTCCCCGGTGAGCCGGGCCAGGTAGGCGTCGGCGTCGAGCACGTCCTCTTCGAAGCAGCGGTTCAGCAGGTGCTGCACCCGTTCGTTGTCGCTGTTCTTCAGTTCGTCGGGCGTTCCGATCGTCAGGATGTTCCCGCGATCGAGCATGGTGATGCGGTCTGCGATGTTGAAGGCGCTCTCGAGTTCATGGGTCACGACGACGATGGTCATGCCCAGGGCGTCGCGGAGATTCAAGATGAGTTCGTCCAGGGAGCGCGAGACCACCGGGTCGAGCCCCGCCGACGGTTCGTCGGCGAACAACACGGCCGGGTCCATGACCACGGCGCGCGCGAAGGCTGCGCGCTTGATCATGCCTCCCGACAGTTCCGAAGGCATCAGGTCTTCGAAGCCGGCGAGCTTCACGATCTCGAGCTTTATGCGCATCATGATTTCCATGGTGCCGGGATCGAGATCCGTGTGCTCCACCAGGGGCAGCATCACGTTTTCGCCGACGGTCATGGAGCTGAAGAGCGCACCGCCCTGGAAGGCGACACCGAGCTTGCGGCTCATGGCGTAGAGTTCGGTGTCGCTCATCGCCGTGAGTTCCTGTCCGAGCAGTTCGATCGAACCCGAAGTGGCCTTTTCGAGCCCGAGCAGGTGGCGCAACAGGGTCGTCTTCCCCGAGCCGCTTCCGCCCATGATCACCATGATCTCGCCCTGCCGGACTTCCATGTCGATGCCGTGCAGGATCTCCCGGTCGCCGTAGTGGGTGACGAGGTCGCGCACCCGGATGGCGTCGGCAGGCGAGGTTTCGGCGACGGGTTGGGCCATGGCGTCAGCCTCTCGTCGTCGCAAAGGCGAAGATCATGTCTACGAGCACGATCGCGGTGATCCCGTGCACCACGGCGTTCGTGGTGACGCGGCCCACGCCTTCCGCGCCACCTTTGACGGAGGCGCCGTCGGCGATTCCGATCACCGTGATCAGCACGGCGAAGATGAGGCTCTTCTGCAGGCCGTTGAGCACGTCGCCGGTCTGCAGGAGCGTCAGGACCTGGTCGACGTAGATTCCGAGAGTCATCCCCAGCTCGGCGCTGATGAAGAGTCCGGCGCCGAGCAGGGAGACGAGGTCGGCCCAGATCACCAGCGCCGGCAAGATGATCAGCATCGCGACGAGGCTGGGAACGACGAGGAACCGGATCGGGTTCACCCCCATGACCCGGAGCGCGTCGATTTCCTGGTTGATGGTCATGGTGCCCAGGCGCGCGGCGAGTGCCGAACCGGAACGGCCCGCGACGAGGATGCCCGTGATGAGCGGTGCGAATTCCCGCGTCATGCCGAAGGCGACGCCGATCACGACCTGGCTCTCGGCGCCGAAGCGTCGCAGCTGGTAGATGCCCTGGATCGCGAGCATGATGCCGATGGTGACCGAGAGGAGGGTCACGATCGGAAGCGCCCGGATTCCGATCTCCATCATCTCGGCGAAGATCGGTTGCGCCCGCACCGTCTGTCCGCGCCGCCGCCCCATCAGGAGCCAGTAGGCGGAGTCCCAGACCAGGCTCGCGCCGAAGCCCACGCTCGACAGGCTGTTCAGGGCCGCCTTCCCCACGGTTTCGGCGGCGCGCACCGGCGCCGGGTCCGACCGTTCGGGTGCGGCCAACCTCAGAGTCCTTCCGCGAGGGTGGCGTGGATGGTGAAGACCTTGTCGAGACGCGCCAGTTCGAGCACGCGGAGCGCCGCGTCGTTCACCGACACCAGCGCAAACTCGCCCCCCGATTTCTTGGCCTTCTGGAAGGCCTCGACCAGGCTCGCCACCCCCGATGAGTCGATGTACTCGACCCCCGAGAGGTCCACCAGGACCTTGCTGGACTTGTCGACGCAGTCCAGGAGCACCTTGCGGGCCGTGGGCGAGTGCTCGAGGTCGATTTCCCCCGTGAAGCACGCCACGAGTGCTCCGCTCTCTTCCCGGACCGTATGCTCCATGGCGTCTCCTCGAGCCCGTTCTCAGGCGATCTGCCGCACCATTCGTAACACGTTCCCGCACCCGGATGGGGGATCGACGAAGTCGGCTTGATCCATCACCTCCCGGATCAGGTGGGTCCCCAGGCCGCCGGGCCGGACGTCGTCGAGATCCCGCGGTTGCACGCTCTCCCGGTCGATCGGGGGGGCCCAGTCCGTGAGGACGAAGACCAACTGGTCGCCTGCCTGCTCGATCGTCAGCCCGATGTCTCCCGCACGTTCGGGGCCGTAGGCGTAGCGGATTACGTTCTGGCAGGCCTCGTCGAGGGCGAGGACGATGTCCCGGGCCACGGCTTCGCTGCACCCGGCGCCCCGCACCGCCTCCTTGACGGCGTGGCGCGCCGGTTTGAGTTCGGTCGCGCGGGCGGGGAAGCGGAGGTCGAGGAGCGGTGCTCCCATCAGCGCTCGGCCTCGTCCGAGACGCCGAGCAGGGTGAGGTCGTCCCGGGTGTCCATGGCCGATACGTCGGCTCCGATCGCCTCGATGCGCTCGGCGAGGGACTGCTCCCGGTACTGGGTGACGAGCCGACGGAGTCCGTCCGCGCCGAGGGCATTTCCCGGCCCGGCCTCGGCTTCCGTGAGGCCGTCGGAGCAGAGGTAGAGCGCGCCGCCAGCCAGCTCCAGGTCGTCTTCGGGAAAGGCGCTGCCGGCGACGATGCCGAGGGGCGGCGCCTGGGCCGGAAAGTCCGCGAAGCTCCCGTCCCGTGCCCGGAAGAGCGGGGGCTCGTGGCCGGCGTTGGCCAGGCGCACCGCCCCGGTGTTGGCGTCGTAGATGCCGGCGGCCATGGTCACGAACATGCCCCGGGTCGCCGTTTCACAGATCTCGTCGTTGAGCCGCGCGAGCAAGACCCCGGGGCTGCCGGCTTCCCGCGCGAGGCAGCGGTAGAGGCTCGCGGTCTTGGCCATCAGCATGGCGGCATTCATGCCCTTGCCCGACACGTCTCCCAGGCAGAAATGGAAGCGGCGGCGGGAAACGGGGAGGATGTCGAAGAAATCGCCCGAAACCGTGCGTGCCGGGACGTTCAGCCCGTAGATGGGAAAGGGTGCCGGCCGGGGCGCGGGGAGGAGATTGCGCTGGATCTCCGCCGCGAGTTCGAGTTCCCGGCGCACCCGCTCGTTTTCCAGCTGGTCCGCGGCGAGGCGCGCGTTGGCGATCGCGAGCCCCGCAGACGAGGCCAGCACCTGGAGGAGGTGGCCGTCTCGGGTCGCGAAGCGTCCGTCGCCGTCGCGCTTGTTTACGAGTTCGACGGCGCCGATCACGTCCTCGGAAAAGCGCATGGGAGCACACAGGAGCGAGCGCGTCAGGAACCCCGATTCCGCGTCCATCTTTTGGGAGAAATCTGGATCGCTCGCGACGTCGAGGACGGTCTGGCACGCATTTTCGCGCACGCTCTTGCCCACGATGCCTTCGGACACCGGGAGCCGCAGGCCCGTGATGGGGTTGGGGCCGACACAGGCGGCGCAGGCGAGTTCCTGCCCGTCGTTCTCGACGAGCCAGAGCGAGCCGGCCTCGGCGCCGACATGGGCGGCGATCGACTCCAGGGCGCGTTCGAGCGTTCGCTCGAGGTTCAGGGCCTCGGCGAAGTGCTGGGTCAACTCGGCGAGCAGCGCGAATGCGCCCTCGAACTGGTCGGAATCGAGCTGCGCTGCTTCCGGCATCCCCGGCCTCCGCAGCCGGCAGTCTACACGAGCGCTGGCGAAAACCCGGTTGAACCGGAATGCTTGCACCGTGATTCGGGCCGGCGACGTCGGTGGTACCGGGGGGGCGCTCGTCCGCTTCGCGCGGGGCGGTGCGGTGCTCCGCGCGGCACCGGGCGCCCCGGAGTTGCGCCGTTGAGCCGCTCCGCACCCGAACCGCCCCGTGGCTTCGGCGGCTGGCGCCGCGCGTTGGCCCTGGCTTGGGTGGCCGCCGTCGTCTTGTTGCACCTCGCCGCGCGGGAATTCGGCACGGCCTTCCTGCCGTGAGGGCCCCGGCGGAACTCGTCGAACTGCTGGGTGCAGGCCTGGTGCCCTGCATCGCCTACCTCCTGGTGGGCATCCGGCTGATGCCGCGCCTGGGTCCCGAGGTGCGGGGGGCCGAGCGCCTGGCTTGGGCGTGGCTGCTCGGAACCGGCTTCGCGTCGCTCGGGATCCTGCTGCTTCGCGCCGTCGGCATTCCGCTCCCTGTTCTGGCTGCTGCGATTGTTACCGCGCTGCTCTGGCCGTTCCGGAGTTTGCGCCCCGGGGAACGGCGGACGGCGGAGACGTCCGATGCCTCCGAGGCGTCCATCCTGGCGCGCCGGGCCGACACCGCCGCCGGGGTGCTCGCAGCGCTGATCGTCCTGGCTTCTCTCGCCCCCGAGACCTACTGGGACGGTTTCGAGTACCACCTGCCGCTCGTGGCCGCGTGGACCGAGGGTCCCATCCGCGCCGTGCCCGGCATGATCGACGCCGAGTTTCGTGCCGGCCTCGACCTGCTCGCCGTGCCGGCGGTGACGTCGGGCTGGCCCGATGCGGCGGCGAGTATTTCCGCGATGTTTGCCCTGGCGCTCGCCGCGCTCGTGCGCGCCGAGACCACGCGCCGGGCGTCTCCGGCGGCGGGGGCCCTGGCCGGGTTCTTCGTGTTGCTCGCGCCGCTCACCGTTGAACTGGCGCCCAGCACCTACGTCGATCTCGGCGTCGGGGCCTACGGTTTCGGCGCCCTTCTCCTCGTCGATCGCTGGAACCGCGGGGGAACGCCGCGAGACCTGACCGCCGCGGCGCTCTGCCTGGCGTTTGCGGCCAACGCGAAACTCCACGCTGCGGCCCTTGCGCCGGCCGTGCTTGCCCTGGCGCTGGTGGGCGGTCGGCCGCCGTCCCTTTCCCTGCTCGCGAGCCGCGGCGCGCTCTGTCTTGCGGCGGTGGTGCCCTGGCTCGTGAAGACGGCACTCACGGCGGGCAGTCCGTTCTTTCCCGTCTTCGGGGCCGAGCCGGCTGCGGCGCGCTACCTCGAGTTTCGCGGGATGCGGGCCGCGGCGAACTACCCGGTGGCGCGGGATCCGCTGGGCTTTTTCACCTGGCTCGCGTCGCTGACCTTCGGGCGGAACGTCCACGTCAGTGGTCTCGTCGGCCCGCTCCCCCTCGCGCTCGGGCCCCTTGCCTTCGGTGGGCTTTCCCGCGCGACCTGGGCCCTCATCGCCGTGGGTGCGCTGCTCCTCGTGCCCTGGTTCGTGTTCCTGCCGGCGGCCCGCTTCGGCACGCCTCTCTGGCCCTGGTTGGCCATCGCGGCGGCTGTTGGGGGTTGGCGCCTGGCCGCTTCCGGAAGGCTGGCCCGCGGCGTGCTCGGCGCGGCGCTCGTCCTGGTGGCCCTGCACCAGGGGGCCGTGGCGGCGGTGGCCCTGTTGCCGCGCATCGCCGCCCTGCGGACCCCGGGTGCGTACGAGCAGACGCGCTTTCCCGACCAGGCTGCGCTCCGCCGGCTGGTGGCCGACGCACCGCCCGTCGTCGGGATTCCGATGGGGGCGGTCTCGTGGATGTCCCAGCCCGTCTACAACCTCCTGTGGGAGCGAAACGGCGAACTCTACTTCGACGAACGGACACCGCCGGACCAAGCCCTCGCGTTATTGCGGGAGCGCGGCGTGCGCTCGCTCGTGCTGGACGTGGCGCCGCCCCATCCCGAAGACGGCCGCACGGGCCACCCCCTGGTCGATGCCTGGATCGCCGAGCGCAAGGCGACCCTCGCCCGGGACGCCCCGCTGCTTCCTGCGCGCAAAGAACGCCGCTGGGTCACCGTATTGCTGCGCTAGGCGCTCCGCCCGCCGAGCACGTGTTGCAGTTCGAGGACGAGCGGTTCCAGGTCTTCGGGTGTCCGGGCGACGCCGAATACGTAGCGGTCGGGCCGGACCACGACAGCGTGGTAGTCGGCGAAGTGCAAGGCGAGGGAGCCCAGCGCATCGTCGACGTCGGCGATTGCGAAACGCCGCGCATCGACTGCGTCGAGAAAGGCTCGGGACCTGGCGGACAGCGCGGCGTCGGGTTGTGTCCGGGCGAAGACGGCAAAACGCTCGCCGACGCAGTCGTCGAGTCGAAGCCCCGGGCGTCGCGTCTGGGGAAAGTTCGTGCCGATCGGCGCTCCGGGCGGCGGGTTTTTCTGGAGCACGCCGCCCGCGAGGGTACGCAGGGCGCGGTTGCCGCCGTAGGCCGAGCGCTTGTCCTCTTCGCTCGGCTCGGGCCCGGTGCCACCTTCGTGGGCGGCGAACGCGTCGATCAAACGTCCGCAGGCGACGCCCCATTCGACGGTGTCCTGGGCGTGGGGGCGGCGCTCGGCTTCGTAGCTGTCGAGGAGCGCCGCGGGCGCTTTTCCGTCGAGGACGAGGCCGAGTTTCCAGGAAAGATTGGCGGCGTCCCGGATGCCCGAACACATGCCCTGTCCCAGGAAGGGCGGCATCTGGTGGGCGGCATCGCCGAGCAGGAAGAGGTGCCGGTCGCGCCAGCGCGGGGCCACGGTGCCGTGGAAGGTGTAGACCACTGCGCGAATCAGTTCGGCATCGTCGGGCTTCAGCCAGGGCGCGAGGAGTTCCCAGACGCGCGCGGGCTGCTCCATCTCCGCCGGGTGTTCCCCAGGCCGCAGCTGGAACTCCCAGCGTCGCAGCCGCCGCACGTTCGGGACCATCGTGACGATGCGGGCGGGATCGCAGACCTGTCGGGGGATGCGCGGCAGGTCCACGTCGCTCTGCAGCGCGACGTCCACGACGAGCCAGTCCTGGTCGAAGCCGAGACTTTCGAACCCGATGCCCGCTTGTTTCCGGCAGGTGCTGCCGGCGCCGTCGCAGCCGAGCACGTAGCGGGTTGCGATGCGGCGGACTTCGCCGGTCCCGAGGTCGCGGGCGACGACGACCGCGTGGTCCTCGCCCTGCTCGATCGCCTCGGCAACGTGTTCGAGATGCACGTCGACGTTGGGAAAGCGCGCGACGCCCTCGCGAAGGATGGCGTCGAGATCGGGGTGGAAGAAGAACCAGCTCGGCGCCCAGCCTTCGGGCCCGGCTTCG
>JAYZFQ010000002.1:0-17198 GCA_036336695.1 Myxococcota bacterium | reverse complement strand
TCGGGGAGGGCGGGGCGCCGCTCGCGGCGGGCGCCGCGTCGGGCATGGACTCGTCGCGCTTGAACAGGGCCACCCGTCTCTCCTACCGTCGCGGAGCCGCTGATCTTACCGCAGGCGCGCAGCCTGTTCGATGTCGATGTTGCGGTTGCGCAGGATCGTGCCCTGGGCCCGGTCGAGGCCCGTTACGGAGCTGCGGTAGACCTCGACTGCCTCGATGAACTCCTGGTCGGCTGCGACGAGATCCTGCTCCCGGAGCAGTACATCGAAGGGGGTCGATTCCCCGTACTCGAGGCGGATCTCCTCGGCCCGGAGCTGCTCGGTCGCCGCCACCTGGCGTCGCTCGGCCGCCTCGATGCCCTCCTGGGACGACGTCAGGTCCCGGGCGGCGGCGCGGACGTTGAGGATGATGTCCTGCTCGACGCGCTTCTTCTGCACGTGGGCACGGCGGAGTTCCAGTTCGGCTTTGGAGACGTTGTGCCGGCCGGCGACGTTTCCGATCGGGACGGTGAGGATTCCCCGGACACCCCAGGAGTTGCTCTGGAGGTCGAAGCTGTCCCCCCAGTTCCCAACGAGGTCGTCGAGCGGGGGGCTGCCCCCGTCCGGATTGGCCTGGCCGGCGCGGCCGTTCGGCGCCCAGCGCGCTTCGATATCGAACTGGGGCAGCCGCTGCGTCTTCGCAAAGCGGAGGTTCAGTTCGAGGCGGTCGATTTCCCGTTGGGCGATCGAGAGCTCCGGCCGGTTGTGGAAGGCGATCTGGACGGCTTGTTCCACGTCGATGTCGTAGACGATGTAGTCGTCGGGCCGGTCGGTGGGTTCGATGGAAATCCGGGAGTCTGCGGTGAGATTGGGGCCCAGGACCAGGTTGATCACCCGGTCCATCCGGTCGCGATAGCGGTTCTGGGCCCGGATGAGTTCGAAGTCGCGCGCTGCGACGCCGGCCTCGGCTTCTGCGATCTCCACCTTCGAGACGACACCGACCTGATATTGCGTGGTGACCTGCTCGAGCAGCGCCTGGGCCGTTTCGAGGCTCTTGAGCGCGACATTGACCCGCTCTTCATCGGCGATGAGGGCCCAATACCCCCCTTCGATCTGGGTCACGGTGTCCATCAATTCCCGCCGCAATTCCTCGAGGGAAACGCGGTAGAGCACCCCCGTTGTCTTGACGGCGGTCCAGGGCTCGTTCCAGATCAGCCCCCGCAACAGCGGCTGCCGCCCGATGAGGGTCAGCCCCGTCGTGAAATCCGGGGAAAGCTCTTGGAACTGCGCATTGGTTTCGGTCTTCTCGGTCCCCACCAATGCCGAGAGTTGGGTGTTGAGCCACGGGATCATGCCGGTGATGCCGCCCTCGCCGCCGGTGACCTTCTGGAAGAATTCCGGGGTCGTCGGACCGATGAGTGAGCTCGAGTTGAGCTGGCGGTCATCGGAGTAGCCGAACTCGGTCACCCACTCGGGGTCGTAGCTGCCCCAGGAAGCCTCGTGGTCCTCGTGGGCGATGAGCGGGGCGTGGCGTTCGATTTCGATGCCCAGGTTGTTCTCGAGGCCCATGGAGATGGCCTCGGCGAGGGAAAGCCGGAGTTCCCCGTGGAGCGTCGGGGCCGTGTAGCGGCCTGCACCAGCGTCGGGGGTGTCTCCGCCCTGGGCGCTCGGGGCGATGCCCAGGGCCAGGGGCAAGAGTACGGCGATCATGCGTCGCATTGCGGTCTCCTCGTCACGTCCGTCGGGCCGAGAATGTACCAAGCCCTTCCCGGTCCGCGTGCCGGCCGACCGGGCTATGCTGCCCCCATGCGCGTCGCAGCGGTGCTCGTGGCGGCGGGGCGGGGGGAGCGCTTCGGACACGCATTGCCGAAGGCGTTCGCGCCCCTCGCCGGTCGCCCCCTCCTGTTGCGCGCTGCGGAGGCGCTCTTCGCAGCGCCGGAGGTGGATTGCGTCGTGCCCGTGGTGCCGGCAAGCGCCCTCCCGGGTTTCGACGCTTTCCTGGCCGAATTCGGCGCTCCCGCCGGTCTCGCCCCGCCGGTTGCGGGGGGCGCCGAGCGGCAGGATTCGGTGCGCGCCGGCGTCGCGGCGCTCCCGCCGGATTGCGAGTGGGTTGCCGTGCACGACGCCGCGCGAGCGCTGGTCCGGCCCGACGCGGTCCGCCGGGTCGTCGCAGCGGCCACGCGCTCGGGTGCGGCGATTCTCGCGGCGCCCGTGCGCGATACCCTGAAGCGGGTGAGCGAGGGGCGCATCCTCGAGACGCCGGACCGCTCCGCCTTCTGGGCGGCCCAGACTCCCCAGGTGTTCCGGGTGGAATTGCTCCGCGAGGCCCTGGCCAAGGCCGAGGCGGCGGGGCTTCGGGCGACCGACGACGCGGCGCTCGTCGAGCGCCTCGGCGTTCCGGTGCACGTGGTGGCGGGGGATCCGGACAACCTGAAGCTCACCCACCCCGAGGATCTCGCCGTGGCCGAGCGCATCCTCTTGGCCCGCGGTGAGGAGCAGGCATGAGGGTCGGCCAGGGCTTCGACGCCCATCGCCTCGTGCCCGACCGGCCGCTTCGTCTCGGCGGGATCGCGGTGCCCCACGATCGCGGCCTGGCCGGTCACTCGGACGGCGACGTCCTCCTCCACGCCATTGCCAGCGCGTTGCTCGGGGCGCTGGGGCAGGGGGATCTCGGCAGCCACTTCCCGTCTTCGGACCCGGCGCTCGCGGACATCGCGAGCAGCCGGCTCCTGGCCGAGGTGATGGAACGCGTGGGCGCTGCCGGACTCTCGGTGGGCAACCTCGACGCCACGGTGATTGCCCAGGCGCCGCGTCTCGGGCCCCATCGGGAGGCGATGGAAACCGAAATCGCCCGCGTGCTCGGCGTTTCCGTGGACCGCGTCAACGTGAAGATCACGAGCACCGACGGCCTCGGCGATCTCGGCCGCGAAGAGGGCATCGCGGCCCAGGCGGTCGTGCTGCTGGAAGGACCCGGCGAGGGATGAGCCCCTTCGAACTCTTCAACACGCTGAGCCGCCGCAAGGAACCCCTGGCGCCCCTCGAGCCCGGGCACGTGCGCGTGTACAGCTGCGGCCCCACGGTGTACAGCGCTCAACACATCGGGAACCTCCGGCCGTATCTCTTTGCCGATCTGTTGCGGCGTAGCCTCGAGGCCGACGGGTTGCGCGTCACCCACGTGGTGAACATCACCGACGTGGGCCATCTGACCGACGATGCCGATGCCGGCGAAGACAAGATGGAAGTCGCGGCGCGCAAGGCCGGGCGGCGCGCGGAAGAGATCGCCGCCGAATACGAGGCCCAGTGGAAGCGGGACTGTCAGCGCGTGGGCTGCCTCCCGCCCCACGTCCTGCCGCGGGCAAGTGAGCACGTCTCCGAGCAGATCGAGATGGCCCGGCAGCTCGAGGCAAAGGGGTTCACCTATGCCATCGCGGATGGGCTCTACTTCGACGTGTCGAAGTTTCCCCACTACGCGGAGCTCGCTCGGCTCGACCTCGAGGGCCAGGAGGCGGGCGCGCGCATCGGCGACGTGGCGGGAAAGCGCAACCCGGCGGACTTCGCCCTCTGGAAGCTGCCGGCCGCCGGGGTGCGCCGGCAGCAGGAATGGGATTCGCCCTGGGGCCGGGGCTTCCCGGGCTGGCACCTCGAGTGCTCGGCCATGAGCGTCAAGTATCTCGGCACGACCTTCGACATTCACACCGGCGGGGTCGATCACGTCCCGGTGCATCACACCAACGAGATTGCCCAGACCGAATGCGCCCTCGACGTGCACCCCTGGGTGCAGATCTGGATGCACGAGGAGTTCCTGGATTTCCGCGGGGAAAAGATGTCGAAGTCGAAGGGCAACATCTACGTGCTCGACGATCTCGTCGGCCAGGGCATCGACCCCCTGGCGTACCGCTACTTCTTCCTCCAGGCCCACTACCGCCAGCAGCAGACCTTCACGGACGAGGCCCTCGAGGCAGCGGCCACGGGCTACGCGCGGCTGGTCGCCCTGGCCGCGGAACTGCGCGAAGCGGCGGGTCCCGTGGACGCGGCGAAGCTCGCAACGCACCGCGAAGCCTTCGCAAGGGCCCTTCGCGACGATCTCAACGCCCCCCGCGCGATGGCGGTCGCCTGGGAGGTCGCTCGGAGCGAAGCGCTCACCCCCGCCGAGCGCTGGGCGCTGCTCGCGGGTTTCGACACCGTGCTGGGTCTCGATCTCGCGAACGCCGTGCCGCGGGCGGCGCGCCGCGAGACCGACCCGCGCATCGATGGGCTGGTGGCCGACCGGGAGGCCGCACGCGAGCGCAAGGACTGGGCCGAGGCCGATCGGATCCGCGACCTCCTGGCTGCCGAGGGGATCCTCCTCGAAGACGGCCCGGAGGGCACGCGCTGGCACCGGGCGTGAGCGGGGGGGAGGAGGCGGTGTCCGGGTTCCAACTCCAGAGCGAGTTTACGCCCAAGGGCGACCAGCCCGAGGCGATCGACCAGCTGGTGGCCGGGATCGAGCGGGGCGATCCGCACCAGGTGCTGCTCGGTGTCACCGGGAGCGGGAAGTCCTTCACCGTGGCCTGCGTGGTCGAGCGCATCAACCGGCCGACGCTGGTGATGGCGCCGAACAAGACCCTGGCCGCGCAGCTCTACGAAGAGTTCAAGGGACTCTTCCCAGAAAACGCCGTCGAGTATTTCGTCTCCTACTACGACTACTACCAGCCCGAAGCCTATATTCCGGCGAGCGACACCTACATCGAAAAGGATTCGTCGGTCAACGACGAGATCGACAAGCTTCGCCACTCGACCACCCACTCCCTGTTGACGCGCAAGGACGTGCTGGTCGTGGCGAGCGTCTCGTCGATCTATGGCCTGGGTGCGCCCGACGCCTACGGCGAGATGCACGCCTACCTGGAGCCGGGCATGCGCCTCGACCGCGACGACTTCCTGCGGCGCCTCGTCGAGATGCTCTACGAGCGCAACGATCTCGACTTCCACCGGGGCACCTTCCGCGTGCGGGGCGACGTGGTGGAGGTCTTTCCCCAGTACGAAGCCGAGCGGGCGCTCCGGGTCGAGTTCTTTGGGGACGAGGTGGAGAGCCTCGCGGAGATCGACCCCCTGCGCGGCAAGGTCGTGGCCCGCCCGCGGCGCGCGATGATCTACCCGGCCAGTCACTACGTGGCGACCGAACGGGCCCTGGCCCGGGCCGCAGATGGGATCCGTGCCGAACTCCAGGAGCGACTCGCGTGGTTCAAGGGGGAGGGCAAGCTCCTCGAAGCCCAGCGCCTCGAGCAACGCACGCTCTACGACCTGGAGATGCTCGAGCAGATGGGCTTCTGCCATGGTGTCGAGAACTATTCGCGTTGGCTCGACGGGCGGGAGGCCGGCCAGACCCCGTACACCCTCTACGACTACTTTCCCGAAGACCTCCTGGTGGTCCTGGACGAGAGCCACATCAGCGTGCCCCAGATCGGGGGGATGTTCCGCGGCGACCGGGCGCGCAAGGAGACGCTGGTCGAGTATGGCTGGCGGCTTCCGTCGGCCCTCGACAACCGTCCCCTGCGGTTCGAGGAGTGGGAGGCCCGCGCTCGCCAGCGTCTCTACGTTTCTGCCACACCGGCGGACTACGAGTTCGAAAAGTCCCAGGGGGTCGTGGTCGAGCAGATCATCCGTCCCACGGGCCTGGTCGATCCCAAGGTCGAGGTGCGACCGGCCGCCGGGCAGGTGGACGACCTGTTGGGAGAGCTCCGGACCCGGGTCGACAACGGCGAGCGGGTACTCGTCACGACGCTCACGAAGCGCATGGCCGAAGAACTGACGGACTATTACGGGGAGCTGGGGGTCCAGGTTCGTTACCTCCACAGCGACGTCAAGACGATCGACCGCATGGAGATCATCCGCGAGTTGCGCGAGGGAAAATTCGACGTGCTCGTAGGGATCAACCTGTTGCGGGAGGGCCTCGACATTCCCGAGGTGTCCCTGGTCGCCATCCTCGACGCGGACAAAGAGGGTTTCCTGCGTTCGACGCGCTCGCTGATCCAGACGATCGGCCGCGCGGCACGGAACGTGAACGGGTCGGTCCTGCTGTACGCCGACCGGCAGACGGATTCGATCCGCAAGACCCTCGATGAGACGAATCGAAGGCGCGAAATCCAGCTCCAGTACAACGCGGACCACGGCATCACGCCCCAGACGGTCAAGAAGCGGATTTCGAGCCTGCGCGACTCGATCTGGGAGCAGGACTACGTGACGGTCCCGACCGACCGCGAGCGCGAGGTGCCGGCGGTCCCCGCCCACGAAGTGCCCGAACTGCTCGAGAGCCTGCGGAAGGCCATGCGAGAAGCTTCCGATGCCCTCGAGTTCGAGCGGGCCGCCGCGCTGCGCGACCAGATCCGCGAACTCGAGAGTGACCAGCTTCGGCTGGGTTGAGCCATGTCGCTGGCGGAACGCATCGCGGCCCTGCCCAGGAGCCCCGGCGTCTACTTGTTCAAGAGTCGTGGCGGCAAGGTCCTCTACGTGGGCAAGGCCCAGGACCTCCGCACGCGGGTGCGCTCCTACATCACGGGCGGCGATGGGCGTGTGCGCGTGCCGAAGCTCGTCGAGCGGGCCGAAGACGTCGAAATCGTGGTGACGCCGAGCGTGAAGGACGCACTGCTCCTCGAAAACGAGCTGATCAAGCAGCATCGGCCCCCGTTCAACGTGCGCCTGCGCGACGACAAGCAGTACCTGGCGCTGCGCCTCGACCCGCGGGAAACCTGGCCGCGGCTGACCGAGGTGCGTCGTTTCGCCGAGGACGGCGCGGAATACTTCGGGCCGTACACGTCGAGTGTTGCGATGAAGAACGCCCTCTCCAACCTGCGGCGGGTGTTTCCCCTCCGTTCGTGTCGGGAGGGCACGTTCCGGGACTATGCCCGAAGGGGCCGGCCCTGCATCGAGTACGAGATGAAACGCTGCGCGGGTCCCTGCTGCGACCTGGTGGAGCCCGAGGTCTACGCCGAACTCGTCCGCGGGACGGTGCTGTTTCTCAAGGGTCGGTCCGAGGAATTGGTTTCGGAACTCGAAGGCCGGATGCGGGAGGCCGCGGCAGGGGAGCGCTTCGAGGAGGCGGCGCGGCTCCGCAACCAGATCGGGGCGATCGAGCGGACGGTCGAGGGCCAGAAGATGGTGGAGCGACGTCCGGTGGAGCGGGATGTCTTCGGCCTGGCCCGCCGCGGTGGCGAGGTCGAAGTCCGGGTGCTCCACGTGCGGGAGGGCCGGGTCGTGGGCTCCCAGGGCTACGGCTTTTCCGACGTCCGGCTGGACGATGGCGCGGTGATCGGTTCCTTCCTCGGACAGTTCTATGCGCCAGAGGAGGCGCGGCCGGTTCCCAGGGAGATCCTGACGCCCACGGCCCTGGAGGACGACGGCGCCTTGGAGGGACTCGTCAGCGAACGCGCCGGGCGACGAACGGCGGTACGCACGCCGCGCCGCGGAAAGCTCGCCGACCTGGTCGGGATCGCGAACGAGAACGCGGAAGTCGGTCTCACGGTTCGCCTCGAGGCGCGGGAAAGCGTGGAGGGGGCGTTGGCAGAAATCGAGGAAAAGCTCGCGCTGCCCGCGCCTCCGCGTCGCATCGAGTGTTACGACGTCTCCACGCTCCAGGGCACGTTTACGGTGGCGAGCCGCGTGGTGTTCGAGGCCGGGAAGCCGGTCAAAGGAGCCTACCGGCGCTACCGGATCCGGGAGGCCCCGCCCGACGACGACTATGCCTGCTTGCGCGAAGTCATCCAGCGCCGGCTGGCGCGGGTGGCACGGGAACCGCTGCCGGATCTCCTGCTGGTCGATGGGGGCAAGGGGCAACTCGGCGTCGTGACGGCGGCCCTCGAGGATGCTGGCCTCAAGGCGGAATGCGCGGGCATCGCAAAGGAGCGCGACGCGGAGAGCCCCTCGCCTCGGGTCAAGCGCTCGGGGGGCCTCAAGGCGGAGCGCTTGTTTCGACCGCTGCGCAAGGACCCGGTGCTCCTGCCCGCGAACTCCCGGGGGCTGCTCCTGCTCCAGCGGGTCCGAGATGAGTCCCATCGCTTCGCGATCACGTTCCAGCGCGACCTGCGTTCGCGGTTCGGAACGACCTCGATCCTCGAGGAGCGGCCCGGGATCGGTCCCGGGAAGCGGCGCAGCCTCTTGCGCCACTTCGGCTCGCTCAAGGCCGTCCGGGGCGCCTCGGAGGCGGCTCTGGCCGAGGCCCCGGGCGTGTCCGCCCGAGACGCCGCGACGGTGCGGCATTTCTTCGCATCCCTGGCCGCCGAGGCGGGGTCCCGGGACTGATACGCAGGTCTCGGGGAAACCCGGTACTCAAAAAGGAATCTTCTTGCCCTCCGCGCGGAGGGCTGCGGCGGAGCAACGTCGCACTCCGGGTGGCGCTTTACTCATTGGCAGCCAGGGTTGCCGCCCGAGTTGCCGGGCGCCGGAGTGTGGCATCGAAATTGCTCTTCAACTCTACAGTCACGGAGGATCTCATGCGGAACGAGCGCAAAGCGGGGGAGGAGATGGCGCGGGAGTTGGAGAAACGCGGTGTACCGCGGGCCGCTTCCATGCATGTCGCCCGGAGCCTCCTGGCGCGCTGTGCCGGGCGCGATGCCGGGGAGGTTCGCGCTGCCCTCGATGGTGCGGCGGCCGCCTGGGCGATCCAGCACGGGGAGGCGGACGACCTGGAGCGCAGCGCCCGGAGCGTCCACGAAATCCAGGTGCTGATGCAGGGCTTCGCCGACGAGATGCGCAAGCTCGAGGAGGGCCTGCGCGTCGTTTCCGCCTACTTGACCCGGATGCACGACACCGCGCGGGGCCAACGCTCCGAGAGCCATCACTAGCGTTCCGCTGGCGAAGTCTCGGGGTCGGGCTGGTGGGTGCGGTCGAACAGTCGCTGGGTGAATTCCACGGCCCCGGGGCCGCTCATGTGGCCGTAGTCGATGATTTCCTGCGGCGACGGACCGCAGGACGCCGGATCACTGCAGTCGACGAAGGACACCCGCTCCCCTAGCCGTGCGGCGATCTCGCGGTCGACGGTTTCGGTGAAGTCGCGAACGCCGGGGAGGCTCAGGGCAGTTTCCCTGTAGGCCTTGCGGGTCGGAAGGCGCACCAGGATGACCTCTGCCCGGGTCTTGGCAATCTCGGCCAGGAGGGCGTCGAGGCTTTCGAGTTCGAAGCGCGAAACCTGGGGCGCATAGAAATGGTCGCGCGCGATTCGGTCCGCTTGGAAGCGCGCCCGGTGCGCCATGCGGGCATGGCGTGCCGGGTCCCACGAGGGTCCGGCGGGGGGCAGCACCGGCTCGGGCTTCCACGGCCCCTGAAGGCGGAGGATCCAGGCTGCGGGTCCCCGGCGCTGGTACAGGGGCCAGAGCCAGTCGCCGACGAAACGCGCGCGCGGTCCCGCGGCGTCGATGGACAGGCGCTCCCGCAATCCGCCCCATTGGCGGACTTGTTGGAGCGGTCCGTTCGGTGCTTGGCCTCCCGGCCTGCGCCAGTTCCGGTTGAAGCTCCAGTAGGGCACTTCGACCAGGACGCGTTCGGTCGTCTCGGGAAGGCCGCCGGCCCTACCGAGGATCTGCAGGCCGTCGAAGCTCACCCCGCTGTCGAGCGCGAGGTTGAGCGCGCTGTCGGGGGGGGCGCCTTCGGCCTCGCTCCACACCCAGGGCGCAAAGGCGGCGCGCATGAGGGAGCTTCCAAGGGCAACGGTCTCCACGGGAGCGCGGTCGTAGGTACGCAGCGCTGCAGCGGCGGCGGGGATCCAAGGCCGGTTCACCGAGTCGAGGGGGCAACTCGTGAAGCCGAACCGTGCCAGCAAGAGAAACGCAAAGCACCAGGCCAGCGTTCGCCCGAGGGACGTGGTCCGCTCAGAACTGGAAGTAGATGAAGGGTCGGACATTCGGGGTTCCAATGAAGCTGAACGCAACGATCAGCAGTGCGTACACCGCGCCGCGCGCGACGGGCGGCCAGGTATCTGGAATCGGCAACTCGCGATCCTTGCGCCAACACGCGATGTCCAGGGCGAACACCCCGAGGATCGCGATCGCTGACGGGATCAGCCATGGCAGGACCGGGAGGGTCCAATCCCCGCCGAGGCCCGCGAGCAGGGCCAGGGCCTCCTGCAGGCTTGCTGCGCGGAAGGGCACCCAGAGCAGGCAGACGAGGTGGAAGGTGAACAGGATTCCCAGGGCCCGGTGCACGACGCCCGGCGGCCGGGAACGCGCATCGGAGGACACGGTGCGTCCGGTCGTCATGCGGTGGATTGCCAGGGCAATGCCGTGCAGGCCGCCCCAGGCGACGAAGTTCCACGCCGCACCGTGCCACAGCCCACCGAGGAGCATGGTGAGGAAGAGGTTTCGATAGGTGCGTGCCGGGCCGTGCCGGCTTCCGCCCAGTGGAATGTAGAGGTAGTCCCGGAGCCAACTCGACAGGGAAATGTGCCAGCGCCGCCAGAACTCGCTGATGTTGGCCGAGAGGTAGGGCTGACGGAAGTTCACGCTCAGCCGGAACCCCAGGAGTCGCGCGGTTCCTCGCGCGATGTCGGTGTAGCCGGAGAAGTCCGCGTAGATCTGGAAGGCGAAGAGATAGATCGCGAGCAGTGTGGCTGCGGCGGAGAGCTTTTCGGGACCGGCAAAGGCCAGGTCGACGTACGGGGCGAAGGCATCGGCGATGACGAGTTTCTTGAAGAAGCCGAGCAGCAGGAGCTGGAGGGCAGCCGAAAGGTCGTCTCGCGTGACACGCCGCGCCGTTTCGATCTGCGGCAGGAGTTGCCGGGCGCGCTCGATGGGGCCGGCGACGAGTTGGGGAAAGAACGCGACGTAGAGCGCGAAGTCGAGCAGGTTGCGCGTGGGGCGGATTTCGCCGCGCCACACGTCGATCGTGTAGGCCAGCGTCTGGAAGGTGTAGAAGCTGATCCCGATCGGGAGGATGAGGTTGAGAATCGGCGCCGAGGCATGCAGCCCCAGCAGATCGAGCAGTTCGACCGCACTCTCGGAAAAGAAGTCGAAGTACTTGAAAAAGCCAAGGATTCCCAGGTTTGTCACGAGGCTCGTTCGGAGCAGGAGGAGGCGCCGTTTCCGGTCCGAACTCGCCGCGATCCCCCGCGAGCAGAAGAAATCGACCAGGGTGGAAACCAGGATGAGGGACAGGAAGCGCCAGTCCCACCAGCCGTAGAAGACGTAGCTCGCGATCAGGAGCCAGCGGTTCTGCGCCCGGTGGGGGAGGCTGTAGTAGACGAGGAGGACGACGCCGAGGAAGACCGGGAATTCGAAGGAGTTGAAGAGCAAGGCGGTTCGGGTCGTCTTGGTTGAAGCGAGTATGACCGAGGGAGCGGAGCCGGGCTATCTTCCACGCGCCCGGTCCCTCGGGTGCCTCGTTGAGAGCTTCGCTGCTGCCGGTGCTCGCCGCCCAGGCGCTCGGCATCCTCTGCGCCGATCTCGGTGTGTTCGGCGTGGTGTCCGCGTGTTGGATGGGTGGGGCGGCGCTCGGTCTGGGCCTTGCGTTCCCGCGCCTTCGCTGGGGTGCGGCCGCGTTACTCGCGTTCGCCGCCGGGGTGGGGGCGATGGGAGAACTCCGCCAGGCGGCGTTGCGGGCGGAAGCGCTTCCGGCGCGCGAGTGCATTCTCGAAGGTCGGGTCGTGTCCGTGGTGCGCTGGGAGTCCGGGTGGCGCGTGGACCTGGACCGGGTGCAGGGCGTCGGCGGAGTGCGGCCACCGCTTCCCTGGCGGCTGCGCGTGTCGGGATCCGACACGCCCGAGGGCGTGCCGGCGTTCGAGGCGAGCCAGCCCGGCGCGCGCGTGCGTGTGTGGGTGCGGCTCGGACCCGTCGGCGGACTGCGCAATCCCGGAGGCCGGGATTCCGCCCGCGCCCTTCGGCGCCAGGGCATCGGGCTCGCCGGGCGCCTCGTTCACCCGGCACTGCACGCCGTTGTCGAACCCGGTGCGGCCGCAGAGCCAGGATGGCGCGCTTGGCTGCCGCCCACCCGCGGGATCCACCGGGTACGGGCTGCGTTGGCCGAGCGCCTGGCGGCGGCGGGACCCGGCGGCGGCTTGCTGGCGGCGTTGGCCCTCGGCGACCGGGCACGGCTTGCGGCAGACGCACGGGCGGCATTCGCGGCCTTGGGGGTGGCGCACCTGCTCGCCGTGTCGGGGCTTCACCTCGCCCTTGTCGCGGTATTCGCTTACGGGTTTTCGCGACGCGTACTGGCGCGGGTCGGCGCGCTCCGCTGGGGAACCGACGTACGCCCCGCGGCGATCGCGTGCGCGTGTCTTGCTGCCCTCGCCTATGCGCTCATCGCCGGTTGGGGAATCCCGGTCCGCCGCGCCTGGGTGCTGCTCCTCGCGCTGGCGGCCGGGGCCATACGCGGCCGGCCCACGGCGCGCCTGGCCCCGCTTGCCGCGGCAGGGGCCTGGATCCTCTGGGACGAGCCTGCAGCCCTGTTTGCGCCGGGGGCCCAGCTTTCGTTTGTGGCGAGTGCCGGTTTGCTCCTGGCGGCGCCCCGAGCGCGTTCGGACCGGGCCGGGAACGGGCGGGACCTGGTGAGGGCCACCTTGCATACGAGTGCGGTAGCGATTGCGGTGACAGCGCCCCTTGCGGCGTGGCACTTCGGGAACCGCGCGCCGATGGCGCTCGTTGCCAACCTGTTGCTCGTGCCCTGGACGGCGGCGGTGCTCCTCCCGGCTGCGCTCGTTGGAGCGCTTGCGGCGTGGGTGGGCGGTGGGGCCGGGGCAGCGGGCCTCGCACTCGCCCAGCCAATCGGGGGCGTTACGCTGCGCGCGGTCGGGGGCCTCGCGGCGGTCCTGCCCGGCGACGCCGGCGCGCCGGTCCCCTCGGGCGCGTGGGTCCTGGCCGCGGCGGCGCTGGGTGGCTGCGCGCTCTGGTCGCGCCGTTTGCTGCAGCGGGTTGCGTGGGCGGGTGCGGTTTCGTGCGTGCTCGCCCTTGCACCACCCGCCCCCGTGACGCCGGGTCCGCCGCGGGTCGTGTTCCTCGACGTCGGGGCCGGGGATGCGGCGATCGTGCAAGGCCAGGCGGGTACCGTGCTGGTCGACGGGGGCGTCGCCGTACCCGAGGGCTTCGACGCCGGCCGGCACGCGGTCGTCCCGGCGCTGCGTGCGCTGGGCATTGCACGCCTGGACCTCGTCGTGGCGAGCCATGCGGATCTCGACCATCGCGGCGGGATCCCTGCGGTGCTGGAAGCCCTTCCCGTCGGCGCGGTGTGGCTGCCGCTCGGGGGAGGCCGGGACCCGGGGTTTGCGGCACTGCGTGCCAGCGCGATGCGTCACCGCGTTCCGGTCTACGAGCGGGGACTCGGCGACGCGGCGGAAACGTGGGGGGACGTGCACGTCGCCCCCCTGTGGCCTCGAAAGGGAGGCGGCGGTTCGCGGAACGATCGGTCGCTGGTCGTGCGCGTAGAGTTGGCCGGAACCCGGATCCTCTTTCCCGGCGACCTGGAGGCCCCGGGCGAAGCGGCCCTGGTGGGGACGGGCGCGGACCTCGCGAGCGACCTTCTGAAGCTGCCCCACCACGGAAGCCGCTCGTCGAGCACCGAACCGTGGCTCGCGGCCGTGGCACCCCGGGCCGCAGTCGTCTCCGCCCCGTGTGGCGGGCGCTTCGACTGGCCCCATGCCGAGGTGGTGGCACGCCTCCGGCGCCGGGGAGTGGCGTTGGCGTGGACCGGGCGGGACGGAGCGGTCTGGGCAGACCTGGCGGCACCGCTCGCCCTGGTGGGAACGGGCGCCCCCCGGCGCTGCGGCGAGCCCGGGCGCTAGAGTTGCGGCCGGCGCCCCGGTGATGGGGCCCGCGTGTTGCGGCCGGGCCTCGGTGAGCGGGGCCGCGTGGCCGCCGGAGTCCGGTCGTGAACGATGCCACCCACCCCGTCATGCTGCACCGCTATGCGGGTCCCCGCGGCGCGCAGGGGCAGGACGCGGTGGCCCGGGAAGAGCCTCTCGAGATTCGTCTGGCAGGGGCGCCCCTGGCGGTGGTGATGCGAACGCCCGGCGCGGACCGGGAACTCGCACTCGGGTTCCTGGCCACGGAGCGTGTCGTGGCGCGGATCGACCAGGTGGCCTCGGTGCGGCATTGCACCGAGACCGCGCAGCCGGCCGAGGAGAATGTTCTTCAGGTGGTTCTCGCCGCAGACGTCGCGGTGGACCTCGAGCGCCTGCGGCGAAACCTGTACGCGAGCAGCAGTTGCGGCATCTGCGGCAAAGCCACGATCGAGAACGCGCTGGTCGACGCGCGCCCCCTCGAAGATTCCGCCCGATTCGCTCCGGAATTCTTCTACGGCCTGCCGAGCCGACTCGAGGCGAACCAGGCCGCCTTCGCCCGCACCGGCGGCCTCCATGCCGCGGCGCTGTTCGATGCGGGGGGCGAACTGCTGGTGGTGCGCGAGGACATCGGGCGGCACAACGCGGTGGACAAGGTCATCGGCTGGGCCATCGATCACGGTCGTTTCCCGCTTTCCGGCGCGGTGCTCCTGGTGTCCGGCCGCGTCTCCTACGAGATCGTCCAGAAGGCCCTCGTCGCCCGGATCCCCGTGGTCGCTGCGGTTTCTGCACCTTCGTCGCTCGCGGTCGAGTTCGCCGAGGAGGCGCGCCTGACGCTCGTGGCGTTCCTGCGCGGGCGCTCGCTCAACGTCTACGGCGCGACGGAACGGGTGGGGCCGGGCGTTGCCGCCAGGCCGGGTCACTCCAGCTAGACTGGCCTTCAGCGATGTCCGATTCGGAAGGCAAGGACTCCAGCGGAGCCGAGCGCGCGGCGGGTGGGCTGGATTCGATCCTGAGTACGGCGCGGATCGCGCGGCGCGAACTGGGGGTGGGGCGGGCGTTGCGGGTGCTCGGCGCCGTGAACCAGGCCGGCGGTTTCGATTGCCCCGGTTGCGCCTGGCCCGAACCCGAGCGTCGACCCCACGTCGACTTCTGCGAAAACGGGGCCAAGGCGGTGGCCCACGAAGCCACCCGGCGGCGCCTTGACGCGGCGTTCTTCGATCGCTGGTCGCTTTCGGCACTCTGGGAACAGAGTGATCATTGGCTCGAGGCGCAAGGGCGTCTCACCGAACCCCTCTACAAGGCTCCCGGGGCCGCGAAGTACGAGCCCGTCTCGTGGCAGCAGGCCTTCGAACGCATGGCGACCGCGCTCCATGCCCTCGACTCCCCGGATGAAGCTGCCTTCTATACCTCGGGCCGCACGAGTAACGAGGCGGCCTTTCTGTACCAGCTCTTCGCGCGCGAGTTCGGCACGAACAACCTCCCGGACTGTTCGAATCTCTGCCACGAGTCGAGCGGCACGGGCCTGACGGAGACCATCGGGATCGGCAAGGGCACGGTCGGACTGGAGGACTTCGAGCGGACCGACGCGATCTTCGTCATCGGTCAGAATCCGGGAACGAATCACCCGCGCATGTTGACCGCGCTCCAGGCGGCGCGCCGGCGGGGCGCGAAGATCGTTGCCATCAACCCGCTGCGGGAACGCGGCCTCGTACGGTTCGGCCATCCCCAGGAGGTTCAGGGCCTGCTCGGCGGAGGGGAGCCGATTGCCGACCTCTACCTCCAGGTCCGCATCGGGGGGGACGTGGCCCTGCTCAAGGGTGTGATGAAGGCCCTCCTCGCGGCGGAGCAACGGCGGCCGGGATCGGTGATGGACTGGGAGTTCCTCCGCTCACGCACCAGCGGTTTCGAAGCGTTCCGTCGCCACCTGTCCGGCTTCTCCTTTCCCGAACTCGAGGCCCAGAGCGGGATCCCGCGCGCGGACATGGAGCGTGCGGCCCGGGTCTACAGGGAGGCGACGAGCACGATCGTCTGCTGGGCCATGGGGCTCACTCAGCACCGCAACGGTGTGGCCAACGTGCAGGAGATCGTGAACCTGCTGCTGCTGCGCGGAAACATCGGGCGGCCCGGCGCCGGCCCGTGTCCCGTGCGGGGTCACAGCAACGTGCAGGGGGATCGCACCGTTGGCATTACCGAACGGCCCGGGGCCGCTTTCCTCGATCGGCTCGCCGAGGAGTTCGGTTTCGACCCGCCCCGGGCTCCCGGCTTCGATACGGTCGAGACGATTCGCGCCATGGAGGCGGGTCGCGTACGGGTTCTGCTCGGGCTCGGCGGGAATTTTGCCACCGCAGCCCCCGATACCGAGCGCACGGCGCGGGCCTTGCGCCAGTGCGACTTGACGGTCCATGTCTCCACGAAGTTGAACCGCTCCCACCTCGTATGCGGGCGGGAGGCCCTGGTGTTGCCCTGCCTCGGGCGCACCGAGCGCGACGTGCAGGCTTCCGGCCCGCAGTTCGTCAGCGTGGAGAACTCGATGAGTGTCGTCCACGCCTCCCGCGGCGAACTCGCGCCTGCTTCGGAGGAACTGCGGAGCGAGCCCTGGATCGTTGCGCACCTGGCGGAGACGGTGCTGGCGGGCCGCACCCGGACTCCGTGGCGCGAACTCGTGGAGGACTACGACCGGATCCGGAGCCGGATCGCCCGGGTGATCCCGGGTTTCGAGGACTACAACCGCCGCGTCCGGAAGCCCGGCGGTTTTGTCCTGCCGAGCAGCGCCCGCGAACGCCGGTTCGAAACCGCAACGGGATCCGCGCGATTTACCTGCCATGCGTTGCCGGATCTCGCCCTTGCACCCGGACGCTGGCGGCTCACGACCCTTCGGAGCCACGACCAGTTCAACACGACGGTCTACGGACTCGACGATCGCTACCGGGGCGTGAGCGGCGACCGCCGGGTCGTGTTCGCCCACCCCGCAGACATCGCCGCCGCAGGCCTCGTGCCGGGGGACCGGGTGGACGTGACCAGTCACTTCGGCAGCGAAACGCGCGGTGTGGCCGGTTTCGCGCTGGTCGCCTACGACCTGCCGCGGGGTTGTGCCGCGGCCTATTTTCCCGAGGCGAACCCCCTCGTCCCCCTGGACGACACGGCAGAGAAGAGCCAGACGCCTGCGTATAAAAGCATCGAGATTTCGATCGCGAAGGCCCAACCCCTCGAGTGAAGTCGAGGGTCTGTCCGCAATCGGGCCGTCAGGCCCTCACGGGCGGGTGAGCAGGTACAGGGCCAGCACCACCACCGCCACGGCGAGGGCGCCGCGCACCAGGCGGTCTCCGCCCCGAATGGTGAGCCGGACGCCGATCAACGCGCCGGTCATGAACCCGAGGGCGAGAAGGCCGGCCGGCTGCCAGGCGATCTGTTGATTCCACGCGAACACGGGAAGCGCGGCGAGGGACGAAAAGCCGATCACCGCAACCTTGAGCGCGTTGGCTCG
>JAYZFQ010000001.1:0-6835 GCA_036336695.1 Myxococcota bacterium | reverse complement strand
AGGGCAAGCGGTACCTGGTTCCCAGAGAGGAGGCGTCACCGGCCTCCCAAGCTGCTTCTGGGAAACCCCCTCGGGGCTCAATCACGGAATCGTAACTGCCGATGTCCCCGGCATGGATACGCCGGCGGGGACCACTGCGGAGCAGCTTCTCAGCGCACTCACTGCCGGGGTCCTGGCTGTGGACGCGGATGGTTCGCTCACGCTGGCCAATGGCGCTGCGCGAAGGATCCTGGGCGATTCCACGGGAGCCGTTTGCGGAAGCCTCGGCCGCGATTGCCGGGAAGCGCTGTCGAGCCGGCCCGAGGTCGCGCGGCTCCTGCTCGAGGGTGTCTCTCGAAAGACGCCGATTTCTCGCGGTGAACTCGACTTGTCCGACGTCACCATCGGCTTCACCCTCTATCCGATCCGCGACGCGCAGGACAGGACCCAGGGCGCCGCGCTGATCTTTCGGGATCTGGCCCCCATCGAGCGCGCGGACGAGCAGCTGCGCCTCCGCGAACGGCTCGCAGCGCTCGGACAGATGGCTGCCGACCTGGCCCATTCGATTCGCAATCCGTTGGCCGGCATGGAGGTGCTCGCGGGTCTCCTGCGCAGACGCCTGGTGGATCGTCCCGACGAACGCGCCCTGGTCGAAGCCGTTCGGGGGGAGCTGCGGACGCTCGGCAACACAGTGAACCAGGGGCTTGCCTTCGTCCGCCCGGAAGCGCCGATCACGCGGCAGGTCGATCCGGTTCGAATCGTGGAGGAGGCGCTCGCCGCGGCGCGTGCGCGGGTGGAGTTCTCCGGCGTCGTGGAGCGCGGCTGGGACGACACCGTCCCGTGGGTGGAAGCGGATGCCGACCTGCTCCGCAACGCGCTGGCAGACCTGATCGTGAACGCGCTCGAGGCGATGGCTCAGGGCGGGGGGGACCGCCTGGTGCTGCGCGTCGGCCACCGGGACGCCGACGTCTGGGTCAGTGTTTCCGACGATGGTCCGGGGATCGCGCCCGAACTGCGCGAAAAGATCTTCTACCCCTTCTTCACGACGAAGGAGCAGGGATCCGGGGTGGGTCTCGCGTCCGCGCAGAAAGTCGTTGCCGGTCACGGGGGTCATATCGAACTCGACACGCGCCTCGGCCATGGCTGCACGTTTCACGTCCGGCTTCCCGGGGTGTGCGGGGTGGAAGCATGACACCGCCGGGTGATGCGCGGGTGCTGGTGGTCGAAGACAACGAGACCTTGCGCCGAGGGGTCCAACGCGCGCTGCGCGAGACCTGGGGGGCCGTGGATGATGCGGCATCGGGAGACGAGGCGGTCGGACGAATTGCCTCGGCGTCGGACCCCTACGACGTGGTTCTGACCGATCTGCGGTTGCCGGGCAGCGACGGGGTGGCCGTGCTTCGGGCCGCGCTCGAGCGGGATCCGAGAACGAGCGTGCTTCTGATGACGGCCTACGGATCGGTCGAGACTGCCGTTCGCGCGATGCGCGCCGGGGCGTTCGACTTCGTTCAGAAGCCGCTCGATCTCGAGCAGATCGAACTTCGTGTCGCGCGGGCGGTGGAGCACCGGCAGCTGCTCAACGAGGTCAAGGAATTGCGGGCGCAAGGCGTTTCACGCGACGCTTGCGGGGAGTTCGTGGCGGAGAGTCCGGCCCTGAGAGCGGCCGTCGAACTCGTGGAACGTGTCGCACCCACTCGCTCGACGGTTCTCGTCACGGGCGAGACCGGAACGGGCAAGGAGGTGATCGCCGGCCTCGTCCACCGGCTTTCCCAGCGCTCCGAGGGGCCCCTCGTCAAGGTGAACTGTGCGGCGCTTCCCGAAACCCTGCTGGAGTCGGAACTTTTCGGCCATGAGCGCGGCGCGTTTACCGGGGCGGATCGGCAACGGATCGGTCGCTTCGAGGAGGCGAGCGGGGGCAGTCTGTTTCTCGACGAGGTCGGAGACTTGTCTCCTGCAACCCAGGCCAAGCTGCTGCGTGTGCTCCAGGAGCAGGAGTTCCACCGCCTTGGGGGCACGCGTGTGTTGCGGACCGACGCGCGCGTCATCGCGGCGACGAACCGGGACCTCTCCGAAGCGGTTCGCAACGGGAACTTTCGTGAGGACCTGTACTTTCGCCTGGACGTGATTCGCATCCACCTGCCGCCGCTCCGCGAGCGTCCCGAGGATCTCCTGGTACTCGCGCACCGGCTACTGGATCGGGCGGGGAGGAGCCTGGACCGGCCCGCGCGGCGCTTCGCCCCCGAGGCCCTGGCGTGGATCCGCACGCACGATTGGCCCGGAAACGTCCGGGAACTCCAGAACACGCTCGAGCGCGCAGCCCTGCTCTGCGAGGGGCCGGTCGTCCACGTAGCGGATCTGGGCGTGGCCGGCCCCGGCGCGCCGGGTAGCCCGGGGCCTTGGGAGGCGGGGTTTCCCCCAGCGGGCGTGGACCTGAGGGAGGTCGAGCGCCAACTGGTGCTCGGGGCGCTCCGGCGAGCCGGTTGGGTCCAGAAGGACGCGGCGGCCCTGCTTGGCGTGACTCGCCGCAAGCTGAATTACATGATTCGGAAGATGGGCGTCACCCACCCGACCTGGCGGCGCAACCGGGGGGAGCCGGGTGCCGATTCTGAACGGACCCCTTGATTCCGGCGTCGGATCGTTGAATCTCTGAGGTCCGTGAGCCGGGAGCACCTGCTGGATTCCAGGGGGTCTTCCCGGAGCGATCGAAAGGTGACAGCGATGTTCCGATTCCGCCTGGTTCTCGTCTTCGTTTCCCTCGCCGGTGTCGTTGCCTGCGGTGACGACGCATCTCGGCTGGAAGAGCACATGGCCCGGGGCGATGCGTATTACGAGGAGGAGAAATTTTCCGAGGCCATCATCGAGTACCGAAGCGCTCAGCAGATCGACCCGAACTATCCGGACGCGCACTACAATCTGGCCCGGGCCTACTTCCAGACGGACAAGCCGCGCGACGGCTTCTGGGAACTGCGAGAAACCGTTCGGCTGGACCCGGGGAACCGCGAGGCGCTGATCGAGTTCAGCCAGCTCCAGGTGCTCGCGAACGAGGCGGAAGAAGCGCTCGCGAACATGGATCGCTTCCTGGCCGAAGAGGGCGACGTTCGGGGCCATGTCGTTCGGGGCCAGGCGCTGGACATGCTCGACCGGTTCGAGGAAGCCAACGAGGCCTACGAGAATGCCTTGAAGGCGGACCCCGAGCACGAGGTCGCGATGCGGGCGCTGGCCCGGTCGGAAATGCGGGTGGGGCAGAAGGAAGAGGCGCGCGCGGTCTGGGAGAAACTCGTGGAGGTTCACCCGACCTTCGCGAACTACACGCTCTTGGCGCGCGCTGCCACGCAGCTGGTCGACGACCCGGAAGAGGCGTTTGCCCTGCGGGAGCAGTCTGCCCTCCGGGCGCTCGAGGTTGCCGAGGGCGACGATCGCCCCGGGGCCTACGAGCAGGCCGCGAGCTTCTATGTGATCGCCGATCGCACTCCCGAAGCGTTCGCGTTGCTCGAGAAGGGCGTGGAGGTTGAAGAAGATCCCGTCGATGTGATGTACATCCTCGCGCGATTACATCAGGGGGAGGGAAATGCCGCGGAGGCCGACGCCATCCTGGAGAAGGCGTCCCTGGCCCGCCCCGACGATCCGTCGGCCCACCGGGTCTTGGCAGCTTTCCGTGCCCGGGCAGGTGACTTCGAACGTGCGTTGGAGTCCATCGAACGCGCGGTAGCGATCGATCCGAGCGACGATCAGGTCAAGATCCAGAAGGCCGAGATCCTGATGGAACTCGGCTTCCGACAGGATCGCGCCGGGGGGGCCGAGGAAGCGCGCGAGATCCTGGTCGAGGTTCTGGATCGCGAGCCCTCGAATCTCTTTGCGCTCGTGGCCCATGCAAAGTACCGGCTCGGCAAGAACGATCCGGACGAGGCGGTCACAGAACTGCGGCGGGCCCTCGAGGTGCGACCCGACTGGGCCGAAGCGAGCTACCTGCTGGGGATCGCGCTCGTCGCTCAGGAGGACTACGCCAACGGCCGAGTGGAACTCGCCCGGGCGCTGGAACTCGACCCGAATCTTCTCGCGGCGAAAGCGGCGCTTGCCGAGGTGCATTTCAAGCTCGGCGAATGGCAGTACGCCGTCGAGCGCGCGCGGGACTACCTGGCAGCCCGTCCGGACGACCAGAAGGCGCGCCTGCTGTTGGCGCAGTCTCTCGTGAGCGCCGGCTACGTCGAGGCGGCGGCTGCGGAACTCGGGACGATTCCGCCGGAGGACCGGACCGGCGAAGTGCTCTTCGCGCTTGGGCGCGTGGGCCATGCCCGTTCCGAGTTCAAAAAAGCCCGCTCGTTCTACGAGGCGGCCAACGAGAAGCTTCCGGGGAACGCGGAGATCATCCAGTCTCTGATGTCTCTCGATCGACGCGAAGACAGGATGGACGAGTCGAAGGCGCGGGTCGATGCGGCGCTCGAGGCGGATCCCGAGTCCGCGCAGCTCTACCAGCTCCGGGGCGTGCTCGCCTTCAACGAAGGTCGTAACGAAGACGCCGAGCGTGACTTCAGGAAGGCGATCGAAATGGCGCCGGCGGACCAGGCGGGGTACCAGCGGCTGGCGCGATTCTATGCGGTGACGGGGCGTCTCGAGGAAACCACCCAGATCTACGAAGCCGCCATCGAGGCGCAGCCCGAGGCCGCGCAGTTCCATCACTTCCTGGGCGTACTGTACGAACTTTCCGGGGACCCGGATCGTGCGATCGAGCGGTACGAATCGGCAATCCGGTAAGGCGAGGGAATGCCCGAGTCCCGGAACAACCTGGCCTACCTGTACGCGGATCGCGGGGAGCGGCTCGACCGCGCCCTCGACCTCGCGCAGGAGGCGAAGCAGATGCTGCCGGAAAACGCGAGTGTCTCGGATACGCTGGGCTGGGTGCTGTTCAAGCGGGGCGTGCCCTCGGCGGCCGTGAGTTACCTGAAGGATGCCGAGACGCGGACCGATCCGAACGACGCCTCGATCGCGCTGATCCGCTTCCACCTCGCCCAGGCCCACGCGGCCGCGGACGAGGACACGGAGGCCCTCGCGGCCCTGGAGCGTTCCCTGGAGAGCCTGGAGGCGCAGCTCGAGGCAGCGAAGGCGCAGGGCGCCGGCAGCGAGGCGGAACCCGGATGGGCCGCCGAGGCTCGGGAAATGCACGCCAAGCTCAAGTCCCAGCACGCTGCCGCGAACTAGGCGCTGCCGCCTGGGGGCGATCCCAGCCGGCCGCTGGTGAGTCTGCAGCGGAGCGTCAAGCCTTGCCCCCGCTCGGCCGATACGGGCTGCGGGTTCCGTGTGCCCCCGAAGGGGCAGGACCCACTGGGGAGGGATGCAATGAAGACCTCGATGCTCTTGAGTCTCGCCGCGGCGCTCTGGCTCGTGTCCGCGGGCGTCGCGCTGGCCGAGGGTGCTCCCGAGGCACCGTCCAGCGTGGACTGGAACGAAGCCATGCCGACGGTTGCTGCGGCTGCGGCCCCCGCGCCCATGCCGGAGGGAGCACCGGAGATCGGTGGCGGTGTGCGCGGCGCGCTGGGCCAGGTGGGGTATGACGACCAGGGCCGGGAAGGTCGGATTCACGTCGTCCGAACGGGCGACACCCTCTGGGACGTTTCGAACGCCTACCTGGGCACCCCCTGGGTCTGGCCGTCGATCTGGCAAGACAACCGCAACATCGAGAATCCCCATCTCATCTACCCCGGGGATCACATCTGGATCACGCCGTGGGAGATGCGGAAGGTGACGCCCCAGGAGGCCGAAGCGCTGTTGGCGGGTACGCCCGCAACAGCACCGGCGCCGATTGTGGCAAGTGTTCCGGCCGCAGCGCCCGAGATGGCCTCGCCCGAGCCCACGGCGCTGCCCGCGGCTGCGCCCGCGATTCGTGTGAGCGACCACGAGCGGGTTGGACTGCTGAGTTCCGAAACCGTGGATGCGGCCGCCAGCATCGTGGCCAACACGTCCCCGCGTCTGATGATTTCCCAGGAAGACCAGGTCTGGATTGGCCTGGCTGCCGGCGAGACGCAGCCGGGGGACCAGTTCACGGTCTACCGGGTCGCGGACAAAGTGCGCGACTTCGACTCCGGCCGGATGCTCGGATACCACGTGGAACTGCTCGGCTGGGTCGAGGTCCTGGAGACACGCGACGAGTCGTCCCTGGCGGCCGTGCGCCGCTCCGCTTCGGAGATGCAGATTGGTGACCGGCTGATGCCGCGCCGCGCACCCATGGGCGATATCGCCATTCGGACCGAGCCGAGCGACGTGGAGGGCAGGATCAGCTTCCTGCCGCAAAGTCGCACGGCCATGGGAACCCTCGACTATGTCTATTTGAACCGCGGGGTCGAGGACGGACTCGGCGTCGGCTCGGCGCTCGAGGTGTACAGGAAGGGCTTCCCGGCCCACGACACCGTGCGCGGCACGCCGGTGCGGGTTTCCGATCGGGTCGTGGCGGACCTGCTCGTGGTGCGCGCCGAGGCGGAGGCTTCCGTTGCGCTGGTGCGCCGGACGGAGGAGGAGCTCGCCTTGGGTGACTTCTTCCGCAGCGGGCCCGAGTAGCGCTGCACTTCTCCGGCGGTCCACGACCGCCCGGCCGTGTTTTGCGCCGCGACGGGCGTGCGCTACATCCCCCGAGGCCCCGGTCCCGGGGACTCCACGTGGACACCGCTACCGATTGCCTGCAGCCCGGGGACGAGCGCCCCGCGGCTCGCGCAGCCCTCTGCGATTGGCTCGAGATTCAGCGTCGCTATGTCTTCGCCCCCCAGCGTGCTCGGCACCTCCTGGAGCAGACGGCGGACCCGCGCCGGCTGTTGTCCGGCGGGCGGTCCCGGGGCGGTGTGCCGGCGACCCAACGCAGCGTCGAGCA